>CALVKD010000052.1 GCA_944332525.1 uncultured Bacilli bacterium
TATTTTCACATCCAAATGTTAGAAATGGAGTTGCATCATCTATTATAGAAGCTTGCACAGAAGGTAATTCTACAGACGGATATACATTTAACAAGAATGCATTTAATTCTATTTATAAATTATTTGATGAAAAAATTGAAAGTAGAAAAAATTATAATGATTATTCTTATTCATTAATGATTGCAGAAATCGCAAAAAATGGTATTAATTATAAAAAAGATATGAACGGAAATTATGTTCAATATTTTGATGATATTGGATTTAAAATAGGTATGACACTCCCGGATTCGGATTCTTCAGGACATTATGTACATTATAATCTAACAAAAGATAGGAATACCGGAGAAATAGATTTACAAACTATTGATAAAGATACTCAAAATTATATTATTAAAAAAGTTGAAAAAGAATTTTTCCAATCAGAAAAAGAAGTAAAAGAATATAATTTGAGAACCTATAAATATGATACTTATATTTATCATGATCAATATGCTGAGCCTTTAAGAAATTTATGTAAAGTTAATGGCAAACTTGATGTTCAAAACTGTTTTGCTGTAGATTATATGATAAATGATTTAAAGCTTGATAAGTCTGAAGTTGTTAAAATTCTTGAAAATTATAGAAATCAAGATGGTATTCTTGATATGACTATGTTGCGTTTAATCAAAAACATGCAAAAAGATTATCATAATGTAGGGGTATTGAATACATTAAAGAAATTAAATCAAGATCCAAATATTTTGTATGATGAGAATGGCATTGTAAACAATGAAATTTTTGAATTATTGGAAAATTCTCCTCTTGCAAGATCTATGACTCTTAGAAAAGAAGATTATTATAGTCGCTATGCTCCACCTTGTAATTATGATATATCAAAACATTACATGGTAGATGGCAAAATTGATTTTGATAAACTTAAAATTGTTGAGTCTGAACTAAAAGATATAGTAAAAGACTTTGATCTCGATGTTGATAATGCTTTTAACCGTTGTACTGTAAGTAATTTGTATAATACAATAAAGGAAAATCCGGAGAAGGCCGAACAAATTATTGAAGCTGCTAAAAAAGGTGGTATGTTCGCTTTAGGAAACACTTCTGATACAAACGGTAAAGGTATTAATTTAAATGATTTGTATTATTACGCATCTTTACCGGATGATTTATATGGGCTTATTAAGGATAAATCTTGGTTACTTCCTTATATTAAAGGAGAAACAGTTAAAGATGATGTGAAATGGTATATTGAACATGATTTAAGTCCTCAGGATAAAGTAATTTTAGATAAACATGGAATAAATATTGATTACATAATTAGTTCTAGAAACAATCAATCAAGCCGGAAATCAGAAGTTTCACAACAAGCTCAAAATCAATTTGAAAAAACAATTGAAACTTTAGATAATACTTTGTCTAACGGTGATGTTAGCAGAGGAATTGAACTTGAGTATTCAAGAGATCAATTTGAAAAAGATATTAT
Organism: uncultured Bacilli bacterium; assembly: GCA_944332525.1. Lineage (GTDB taxonomy): Bacteria > Bacillota_I > Bacilli_A > RFN20 > CAG-449 > CALVJO01. The sequence goes on from CALVKD010000052.1 coordinate 1,478, forward strand.
TGATGCTGTAAAAGATTTACCTCCAGCAAGAGCAAATGATGTTCTAAATTCTTTTGGCTTGACTTTAAATGATGGTAAAATTGAAGGTATAATTACAAAACCTCAAATGGATGCTCCACAAAATTTAGCTAATATTGAACAAAAAGTTAAACAGTGTATTGAAAAATTCCAAAATAATAAAGTCTTGAATTCAGATCCTGCATTGAATGCGGTATATAATTCATTAACAAAGGATTTCCCTGAATTTGCAATGCTTGTTGGAAAAATTGGTTCAGATGGTCAGAGAGTTGATGTTACTGTATTAAAAGAAATGCAATCACTTGTAAATAATTCTCAATACAAAACTTTATCTGCTGATGAACAAAAAATGGCAAAACTAGCTTTGATGTTAAGAGCATTTAATGATGTAGATTCAACTCCTAATGTTGTTGAGAAATCTTTTACAATTGATAATGATGGTATCGCTATTGATATAATGCATAGACGTTATAAAAATGGTGATTTTGCCAGTGCAATTTTGGAAAGATTTAATCTTACTGAAGCACAAAAATATGCTCTTTCTGACTTGGTTGCATATTCTGGCTGGAGTAAAGAATTTAATGGTGGTGTCGTTAATATTGATATCGCAAGGAAATATGATCCTGAAAATGTAAAAAGTTGTGGTGCACATTCATACCCAGATCTAAATCCGGAAAATAATGCAAATAAGGTTGCTGTAAATACTAGATTTGGAACATTAAAACTTTCTAAACTTATTGAAGATGTAATAAATCCTAATAATAATGTAGATACAAAACCAATTGAGGATGCTCAAAAAAAAGTTTACCAAAATATGCAGGTTGTCAACTCAGTAACAGCAAAAGATCTTGAACCTTATTGGGAAACTCAAATTATTGATGGTGTCGAATGTCAAGTTATAGATCTTCGAAAAACTAAATTGCCTGATGATTTTTATTTGATGGGACATTTTACTTTACATGGGGTTGATAATTTATATGAATTGTTAAGTAATAAAAATGATAAAGTATTTTTCTCAAATTCTTTGTTAAAAGCTAATGCCGCAAGGACTTTTTCAGGCCGTACAGAAGGAATTATTTCAGAATTTGATAACAGAAATGTTGCAGAAACTTGTAATTATAATATAGATTCAGGGTTTGGAAAATCATATAATGATTTTGTTGAAATTATGTATGGTAAAGGAGAGCGTGACATTAAAAATATTGTCAAAGAAAACTTAGGGTTGACAAATGAAGAATACGGATTATTAATGGAACAAATTGTTGATAAAAGATTGAACGAATTAGATGATTATTACAATATCAATGGAAGATATTTGTCAAAACAAGAAATTGTTGATGCCCATAATACTGCTTATGAAAATATGCTAAAGTCTAGTGGAGAACAAAATGAAATAACTATATTAAATCAGAAACCTATTGCTTATGTATATTCTGCATCAAAAACTTATCAAGGTGTATGCCCATTCTCAATGAAAAATAGTCCGCTTAAACGTGTAATAATATTCCCATAAATAAAATGTATGTAAAATTAGGCATAATGAAAACGTTTTATGTTATTCATAGTTTCTATTTCATGCAAAGCATAGTGAGCTAGATCATAGTAAAAAGGTTCTAACCTTATACCATTGGCCGCCCCATTTTCAAAAACAAGTGAATCCGGTTCAAAATCGGACAAATCACAATCAAATACAAAAGTCCGAAAGAGCGTCATAAAGGCGCTTTTTACTTTTATGTGCGGAAAGTGTTTATGATATAATTGAATTTTTTAAGAAAAACTAGCTTGCAACTTTGTAAAAATTTTACTTTTTAAAGCAAAAAAATATGTGTTTCGTTTTTATGTGAATATGCAAAACAATTCTTCAAT
>CALVKD010000053.1 GCA_944332525.1 uncultured Bacilli bacterium
GCAAATAAATGTTATTAGTTGAATTGCTAAGGAAATAATCATCCAATAAAAACCGTACATTCTTTTAATATTGAATTTTTCCATATTTAAATTCCATATTTATAATTTATGTTTCCAACAACCATACGACCATGGTTATTCGTGTTGTTAACATAGTTTGTTCTTATAATGAATCTTATCTTTGTAGCGCCTGTAGGTTTATCGTCTCCATGACCATTATCGGTATATTGATTATTCGACGCCGAATATAAGCTAAAAATACTAACATTTTCATCAATCAAGTTTTCTTCTTCAATTTCAACTTCTTCTTTTTCCTGTGGAATATAATTATCAATATAAGACATACTTGATAAATTTTCCACATCATTACCTTTTGTAAGTTTTAATAGCTTTTTAGCAACAACAACTTCCTGGGAATTATAAAACCCCTTATTAAAAGTCGATAATGTGCTAGAGGATACAATTCCCATTCCTAAAATCATTAAAAAAACCAATTTTTTTAAATGTTTTTTCATTAATAAAACCTCTATGTCTTGGTTAGTAGCAACTAACCAAAGTATACTACTTCCTTTTTATATGTCAATAATTTTAATAGTGATTTCACATTGGAATTTCAAATGCAAAAAAACGCCTTAATTATATTTTGAAATGCAAAACAGTAAGCATTTAAATTTGAAGTGCAAAAAATGATAAAATGATAATGTTCATCGATAGATTTCATTAATAAAAGTAAGGAAGGAAAAATAAAAATGACAAATATATTATTTATAAGCGGTTTAATTGCGATAAGTAGCATTGCGACATCAGTAGTTAATTTAGATAGTATTGAATCTAAAAACATTGAAGTTTATTCTATTGAAGAAAAGGAAAATTTCCGATTTAAAGATAATCTTAAGGCGTTTTTTCTTGGAAGACATTTATGATTAAGGCTGAATTTAGAAAAACGATAGAATATAAAGAAAGGATTAAACTCATTAAGTTAATTGCCGGAGTAACTATTTTAATGAATTTAACTTTTGATTGTGTTGGATTAATTTCCTTTTTTAATTTAAGAGAATTAGACATTAATATAGCAACTATTGTACTTGTTTCTATAATTTTAATCTCTTTATTTATTACTTTGCCATTCATAGTTTATATCTTTTCTTTAGTTAGAAAAATACATCTCATTTTTGAACAACTATCTAAAATGTATATATTTGAATATACTTTAAATTTTCCAATAGAACATAAGTATTTTCAGTCAAGATATTTAGTTTCTTTCAATTTTAATAATCGTAATTATGAATTGATGACATACTGGATTTATGATAGTAATAATTTAGATTCGAAAAAAGTATCAATTGGATTTATTGAAAATTTAAATTCTATCTACATTTTAGAAAAAATAAGTTAAAAAATATATAACCATTTAAGGCAGTGTAAGTGGTTTTCTTACACAAATTTAAATATTTTAACCAATTTAACGCTCACCTATAGAAATTTGGTGGGCTAATTTTATTTTATATAAATTGTTTTCATCCATCTTGGCTTTCTATTTCGTTTGTTAAGCTTTCTGAAGTAACATCATCTAAAGTTAGTGAAATAGGTTTGATAACTTTATGAGTGGAGTATTTTCTAAATGCTTCATCGTATTCATCTTTAGTAATCTTTCCGCTTTCATAGTCTTTAGTTGCTTTCTTATACTTTTTCTCTAACGATGCATGTTCCTCTTGGCTCTTTAAAACATTGATTGAATGATGCTCATTATATTCAGCTTCAAAGGACTGAATCACCTTAATAATTTGATTAAATACTGCAGACTTTCTATCGCTTGGTTCGGCTACAATCATGCAGTATAGTGCTAATTGTTCTTCCCAGTCTGCTTTACCAATAACTTTATATCTAGGTTGCATAGCTATTGACATAAGAGCAAGAGAAGCAACTCCTGCCATATCAATAGGTGTTTGAGTGGATTCAGCTACATCAGATACATAATTTCTTAGTACTTCAGGTAATGCATCTATAGGAAATGCAGGTAAAACTACCTCATCTAAAGGAATAGGCTCGTCCCAAGAAGTATTGTTAAACTGTTCAGGTGGAACATAATCCTTTTGTGACTTTATTACGTTGTAATACTTTAAAGTAGATTTCCATATGGTATTAAGTTAATCATTTTCTAAAGGTGGAAAGCATCTAGTTGATGCTTCACGATACTTATCTAATGATTCAATACATAATCCATATCTAAGCTTCTTACTAGATATGGATTATCTAATGATTCAATACATAATCCATATCTAGTAAGAAGCTTTAAAACAATGGAGTGCATTGTCTTATTGCGACTGCCTTCTGGTATGGTTTCACCTAATTGAGCGAACTTCGCCTCGTCATCACATTCCTTAAGAAAGTCAGTAAGAGTTCTAATTCCATCAATGTAATCAACATTTGGTTCATCAGTACCAAATAGGAGTCTAGCAGAATCTAATGCTTGTCCATCAACAAAAGGAAATATGGAGTAGACCTTTTCTTTCATAGCCCTATACTCTTTAGCGTCCGTTATCTTATCGATTGGCATTATTATGTGAAACTTTGGTCTGGCAGGTTTTTCATTTTTAATCTTCATATGATTTCTGCTGTATTGGATATAGATAGGAACGTCATAGAAGAATGATGATACTTTATCAGGAGTTATCCAATTATCAGGATTTTCACTATGATCGTTATCAATATCAAAGACTATGGCATCAGCATATAGAAAATCATCAATAGAGCGATGGTTATTCTTATATACTGCACATGCATAATCCTTTAATATTACTTTTTTGAAATCCTCAAGTGATTCAACAACCACAGGATTTTGATATTTTGATTTTTTTGCGTCTTGATAATAATTAGACGGTGTTAATGTGATTTTAAATTTCATAACATTTTCTTTACCTCGATTCTTTGAGTGGTACGGAATAATTAACTGGCCAGTGCATTTAATCCTTATAAATGTTCTTTAACGACTGCATTTATCTAAAAGTCATTTCTTGTTCCTTCAGGAGATAATGGCAGTGAATAAGCTATCTGCCAAAAATTTCTTAAACTTTTTTATCTTCCTAAGTCTTAGGACCGATTTTTGAAATAAAAGTTCGGGTTTTGAAGAAATTAATTTACTTCTCTAGTATCACTTGGACATAAATATTGATTTTGGTCGGAAGTTTTTTGTTTTTTTCTCCTTCTGACAGTCAAATGGGAAGTCGATGTATTTTTGCCAAAAGAAAATAAAAAAATCTCTGAGACTAATCAGAGACTAATTTGAGAAAATTATGGAAATATTCTGGACTAATAATGTCGAACGATAGACAATTTGAGAAAAAAGTGATATAATTTCTATATATTTATGAAATGAGGTCCTTTTTATGACGTATTATGAAGCTGTTAGATTACTAAGAAGAAAAATGCTTTTAACTCAAACTGAGTTTGCAGAATATTTAGGTGTATCTTTTGCAACAATAAATCGCTGGGAAGGCGGAGAATATGAGCCTACCATGAAAATGAAAAGAAAACTCGCACCTCTTTTTGAAAAATATAATATCGAAGTGGAGGTTAAATGATATGGTAATTACAGAAAATCAAGTTTTTAACCTTTGGGACACAAATGGACGAAGAGCAGATGTTATAAATGCTTTTGATATTTATCTATCAATTTTGCTTGAAGAAAATAATAAAGAAAATTTTGAATGGAGCAATTTTCCTTCAAGCTTGAGCCAATATAATTTTTATAAACATGCAATCGAGTCATCTCCAGATATTTTTAAAGAACATCCTAATTTTGATTATTTTGATTTAACATATAGAGAAGAGATAAAAAATTTTAATGAAGGCTTCAAATCAAAACTGATTGTTAAAGTGAAGCCAGAAGATATTGTTTTGCTTGACAAGCAAATTGAGGCAAGAGCACGCCATTATTCAAGTAATTTATGCAAGTTTGGTTTTGCTAATTCTAAAAGAATAATCAGTAATTCAGGGAAGTCCTTTTTAGGTATAGATTTTAAAAAAGATGAACTAGAATCTCTTTTGCCACTAACTAGTGCTAATATTGTAGTATTAAGGCAATTGCTAAAACTTAGAGTTTATACGAAGAATATAGGAAAACAAAGAATTTACTATTCTCCATTTAAGGCTGCTTTGTATTTGCTACTTCAAGATAAATATGTTATAGATGAAGATATGTTTGGAACCATTGTACAATCAATGACTCCATACAATATTGTTGACATAGATGAATTGATTAAAGATTACAAACACAAAAACGGAAATATAGTTAGCGCTGAGATATCTTATCCTAAAGAGTATTTGAGTGATGGGAAAATATCTTTTAACTTATTTAAAACGCAAATAAAGAATAGTAAAAGTTCAAAAGTCATTGATGTTTATTATAACTTTTATTCTGAATTATATGATTACAACCATACAGGTGATGAATTTCATCTTATCAAAGTGTTAAATCTTTTTAATGATAAAAGAACAAAAGAAATATTAAAGAAAGCCTTTGGGTACGGACAAAATATATTCAATGATATTGATTCTATGTTTTCTTATGGCTTATCTGTTTTTTTATTTAACAATTCAGGTAATGATTTATTAAATAAGAATGGTTTTAACAAAAACTTTTTTTCAAGATATACTAAATCAAAATATCTTGATTCAGCAAGAGAATACTTTGATACAACTAAAAGAATGCTTTCTGCAACTGGCTTATTTAGATTTGATAAAGCACAGCCAATACTATCATTTAAAGATATATTAAAATCTATTTTTTCTACAGAAGAACTTAAAAATACTATTTTTTCTTATTCTACTGAAGATGAGTTTTTGTTGTATGAAGGTGACGATTCAATAGATTGTACCTTCTTAAATGATAGTTCTCTTGTCGAAATACTGTCACTTAATAATTCTTCTATAAGTAATATAATTACATCAATTGAAGACGCATATGGTGTTCAAAGAGAAAAAATAAACATAGCTGTCAAAGATAAAGCAAATTTAGATTTCTTAGAACACATTAATACAAAATATACAAAAGACGTTGTTTTAACTATTATGAAATTATTTTCAGATAGAAGAAATGATAGAGTAATTAAACAAATGGTAAATCCTGAAGCTAGTGTTCCAACAATTTACGAATTTATAACTGCAATAGCTTGGTATTATATTAGTGACAAGCAAATGAATCTTTTTGATAGCCTCAATTTAACTCTTAATTCTGAGTATGAGCCTATTCTTCATGCAGGTGGTGGAGATGGGGATATTATTGCAAAATATAAAAATCTAGTAATTATGTTAGAAGTAACATTAATGGATAAAAACTCTCAAAAAAGAGGAGAACTTGAGCCAGTATTAAGACACTCAACAAATATGCGAGCTAAATATCAAGGAGTAGATACTTTGACTTTCTTTATTGCTGATGAGCTAGATCAATCTACAGTTATAACGTGGCGTCTTGCTGCACTAGCGCCACGAGAAGCAACTAATTCAATTGTTGTTGATAATGTTAAAATAATGGCATTTACAAACAATGAGATTTGTTCTTTTATTGAAAAAGGAATTACAAGTTCAAAAATCATCAGCGAAACAAACAAAACATTTCTAAATACAGATTTTACTGAAGGATGGAGAGAAAGAACTGTAAGTAGAATTATGGCGTAAAAGAGGTAATAACATGGCAGACTTATATAGTTTAGAAAACAGAAGATATCTTGGAAGTAAGGCAAAATTACTAGATTTTATTCATAAAATTGTCGAAGAAAAATGTGGGGCAATACATTCTTTTGCTGATATTTTTGGTGGGACTGGAAATGTAGGATGGTCGTTTAATGACATTAAGACTAAAGTAATAATAAATGATTTTTTAAAGTCAAATTACTTATCTTATATAGCTTTTTTTGGAAAAGAAAAAATTGATGTAAAAAAGCTTAAATCAATAATAGCAATATATAACAATGTTCAAACTGATGAAGATAATTATTTCTCTTTCAACTTTTCGAATACATACTTTAACAAAAATAATTGTAGGAAAATCGGTTTTATTAGAGACGATATTGATAATCGCTATAAAACAGGTGAATTAAATGAACGAGAAAAAGCATATTTAGTAACATCATTATTATACGCAATGGATCATATTGCTAACACTGTTGGCCATTATGATGCTTATAGAATTGATGGAGATTTAAATAAAAAGTTAACTCTTAAAATGCTAAATGTTGGAAGTCTATCTCAAAACAAAAATAATGAAGTATTTAACGAAGATGCAAATGACCTTGTAAAAAAAATTGAATCGGATGTTGTGTATATCGACCCTCCATATAACTCCAGACAATATTGTGATGCATATCACTTATTAGAAAATGTGGCAATTTGGAATAAGCCGGATGTTTTTGGCGTAGCAAAAAAAATGAAAAGAGGAAAGGATATCAAAAGTGATTATTGTACTCAAAAAGCACCAACTTCATTTGACAATTTAATTCAAAATATTAATTCAAAATTTATTATTGTTTCATTCAACAATATGGGTACTAAAGGTGCTGGTCGTTCTCAATCAAAGCTTAGTGATGAAGATATAATTAAGTCACTTTCTAAAAGAGGAAAGGTAGAGGTATTTTCAGTTGAATATAATCAATTTACAACAGGAAAAACTGATATTAAGGGTCACCAAGAAAGATTATTTGTTTGTGAGGTTTTTCAAGATAAGTATGTTAAATCACCATTAAATTATACAGGTGGAAAATTTAAGTTGCTCCCACAGTTATTCTCGTTTTTTAAAGAGGGAGAAACGTTTGTTGATGTATTTGGTGGAGGTTTCAATGTTGGTATTAACTCAAATTGTAATAAAATAATTTATAATGATAAGTGTAATCAATTGAAAAGACTTATTGAATTAATATGCACATATGATTATGAACAATTAACTGCTAAAATAAAAGAGATTATAAACCAATATTCCCTTTCTGATACAAGCACTAAAGGATACGAATTTTATGGCTGTCATTCTAATGATGGAGTTGGAAAATACAATAAACCTGGCTACGAAAAGCTGAAAAAAGATTATAATTCAATGATGGATTCTGAGCAAAGAGATATTCTTTTATTAGTATTAGTTTTTTATTCATTCAATAATCAAATTAGGTTTAATTCAAGAGGCGAGTTCAATCTTCCTGTTGGGAAAAGGGATTTTAATGATTCCACAAAAAATAATCTAAAACACTTTATTTCTAAAGCAAAAACAAAAAATATTGTATTTATGTCGTGTGACTTTGATTCATTAAAAAATGATATAGATACTAATTGTTTCGTTTATTGCGACCCACCTTATTATCTTGGAATAGCCTCATATAACGAGAATAAAGGGTGGAGTAAAGATGATGAAATAAGATTATTAAATTTTCTTTCATACTTAAATCGAAAGGGAGTTAAATTTGCATTATCAAATCTAATCAAACATAAAGGAAAAGAACATGGTTTGTTAATCACTTGGTGCAAAGAAAACAATTTTAAAGTTAACATTATTAAGTCTAACTACTCTAACTCTAATTATCATATTACAAATAAAAGCGGAGAGAGTGTTGAAGTGTTGGTTACAAACTTCTAGCAATAATTCTAAATGAAAAGAGATAGTTCACGGGATTAATAAAGAATCAATCAATGATATAAGGCTCAGCAAATTTTTGGTATAATATCGTGAAAAAGATGAACAAAAAATAATAGAAAGCGCTGATGATTTTATCTTTCTTAATATCAATGAATGCAAAATGAAAATTAAAGAAGAAGATGGAATATCAAAACAGCTCATATAGAAAAAGGAGATAAAAATGGGAAATTTTACACAAATTCAGCAAGAATATAACACAAAAGTTAACTTAGCAATAACACAATATATCAATAAGCAAAACCAAAATAATCAGCCATTAGATCCTAATCAGATTGAATTGATAAAACAGCAAACTTTAGCTCAAATGAGATTTAGTAAGATGAGCGATTTGTATCAAAATACAAACAGAAATGTGATATGTTATTTTTCGACTTGGTTGCAAGGTAATTC
>CALVKD010000054.1 GCA_944332525.1 uncultured Bacilli bacterium
TTTTATAAATTGAAGAAAGATAAAGAAACACCTGATAAGTTTGCTAATACTCCTGATCATGTATTCATTGATAACGGTGATATAAAGAATAAGCCGATACCTGATAAGCTAGATAGAGAGTGGTACATTCAACAGTGTATTAATGAAATCAAAAAGTTTACAAAAGAAATTTATCAAAGAGAAGAAAATTAACTTCTCTTTTTTTTTATTTTTACTAAGAAAAAATAATAACGTCTTATATTATTCACGTAATTAGAAAGGAGGTAGCACGATGGGAAAACCAAAATTAATTATAGTTGAAGGTGCTATTGGTAGTGGTAAAAGTACGTTATCAAGATCGCTAAGAGAGAATATTCCTAATTCAACACTACTTGATTTAGGTAGTATTGGAAACGACTCACAAGCACATAGTTTTATCTATCATTCCAATATTCTTAGTATGTTGTTTGATGTAAAGCTAGTGCAAAGTAATTTTATTTTAAGTCGTTCATTTATCAGTAATGAAGTTTATTCACGATTAGGTAAGAAGGATTATGATAACAGTGATAATTTCAAGTATCATGTTAATCGTTTGAATATGTTAAAGATGATCTATGACATTAAAATTATCATTTTAGCAAGTAATCCAGACGAATTTGAGAGACGTTTATCGGTACGTAAGAAATTCCAATACGTCAAACATAGCGTAGAAGAATCAATTAAACAACAAAGAGAATATTTGTGTATCGCAGATGAACTAAGAGAGAGTGACTTAGAAGTTCGTGTAGTTAATAATGGTGGATTGTCACAAGAAGATTTATATAAATTAATCGTTACAGAGTTAAATTTAAACGGTTAAACCTAGAATAATTGATACGAGTAAAGGAGAAGATTACATGGTAAAAGTTATCAAGAGAAATGGTCAAGAAGTCGAATTTGACATAAACAAAATAAAGACCGCAATAGTTAAAGCGTATGAAGAAGTAAAAGAAAATACAGATGAAGTGGAAACTGTATTATTACACATTTTAACTAAAATAAATGAATTAAACGTAACAAAAATTTCAGTTGAGAAAATTCAAAATGAAGTTGAAGATACGTTAATGTTAGTTAATCGAAAGGTTGCTAAAGCCTATATTCTTTATCGTGACAAACGTAGGGTTCAACGTGAAACTAAAAATGAAATTTTTAAGCAGATGGATGACATTATGAATCAAACGTCAGAAGATATTCGTGACAACGCTAATAAATCTGGTGATAAAATTTCAACTTTACGTGCTATGTTCAGTGACATTGTTTGTAAAGAGTATTCAAAAACAATTGTTCCTAAGCATATCCAAGAAGAACAAGAGCGATTAATTTATGAACATGATCGTAATTATAGAAATATTCAAATGACGAACTGTGAATTATGTAATTATCAAGATATGATGGAGAACGGTTTTCATGTTGGACAGACTCACATCCATGATATCAAATCGATTACGACAGCAATCGCCATTTTAAGTCAAATTATTGCCCATGTAACTTCATCGACTTACGGGGGTTGTACGTGTCAACGACTTGATGAAGGCTTAGAACCTTATATGAAGCTGTCATATGATAAACATCTAAAAATTGGTATTGAAGAAGGAGTCAAAGATCCAGAGGGTTACGCATGGAGACGTTTAAGAAAAGAAGTTTATGATGCGTGTCAAGGACTTGAATATGAAATTAACACATTAACTAATTCAAGAGGGGAAGTTCCTTTTATCACTATTAGTTTAGGGTTAGGAACATCTAAATTCTGTCAGTTATTTCAAGAGGAATATTTAAAAGTAAGAAAAAACGGATTTGATGGAATTTCCCCTGTTTTTCCGAAACTCATTTTCATTACAAAAAAAGGATTAAATCTTAACCCAGAAGATCCTCAATACTATTTATTTAAAAAAGCGATTGCTACAAGTAGTTTGAGATTATATCCAGACTATCAAAGTTATGAAAAATGTGTAGAAGCTACTGGAAGTTTTAAATCACCTATGGGTAAAAATAGTTGCCCCTTTAACCAGTGATGGTTATTGAAAACCACGTGAACCTAGAAATCTAGGGTGTGTTATTAACGTTTTAGTAATCGTAGGAAATGACGATCAATAATAATGCTAACAGGGGAAACCTTATTTTAATAAGACAATCCTGTGCCAAACTAAGTTATATTTATCTTTTATTTTAACTTAGAAGGTGCATCGACTATCGAAAGTGTATTTAAGGAGAAAAACCTTAAAGAGTAAACGAGTAGAGTACATTAAGTGTGAAATTCATTTAGTGGAAGTGCGTGGGTTCTTAGTTTTGGTAACAGAAATTAAGAATATGATATAGTCAATCCTTATATCACTATAAGGATGTGCAGAAGTTTCCTATCTACACAAAATTTAGATACGCAATCAAATGGCGGCTTCAATCAAGGTGTAACAAGTATTAATTTAGTCCGATGTGCAATTATGTCTAAAGGAAACGAGACAGAATTTTATAGAATGTTGGATCATGCTTTACAGTTATCATTTGAATCTCTCATGCTTAGACATAAAATGCTTAAAGGAACAAAGGCTAAACAAAATCCAATTCTATTTGTTGAAGGTGCTATTGCACGATTAGATCCAGAGGATGTTATTGATGAATTATTAACAAAAGATCATTCATCAATCTCAATTGGTTATGTTGGACTACATAATGCTATGGTTGCTTTATACGGTAAGTCATACTACGAATCAGAAGAACTACTTCAAAAAGGATTAAATATCATTCAACATATTAGAGATTTCTGTGATAAGAAAAAAGAAGAAACAAATCTTGGATTTAGTTTATATTCGACACCTAAAATCTGTGGGTGGGCATGAGGTGACTCATGTAGAAATTGACTACATCTTCTAAGTTGATTACTTGGGGTTCATTTTAAATGAGCTAACGGTCATAGCTTTAAGTAGCTGGTAAGAAAACCTAAGTCCTGTAATAAGGATAGTGGTAACACCGTGTATTAATTATTCTAACCTTTTACCCACCACACAACAGGGGGAAACGATATGGATGAAAATATTAAATGGGTAGAAATTAATGGTTATAACGGACTTTATTTCATTAGTGAGTACGGAGATATTTATTCTGTTAGAAATAATATTGTTTTGAAAAAAACAATTAATAAACATAATGGTTACGTTTATACTACTTTACATAAAAACGGTGATAAGAAAGCATACCGTGTACATAAGTTAGTTGCATTACATTTCTTAGGAGAACCTAGTAAAGCGTATCTTGGTGTAGGTCATAAAGATAACAATAAGACGAACAATCATTTTAAAAATCTTTATTGGACAACATATCAAGACAATACTCAAAAAGCCGTAAATGATGGACTTTTAATAAATGACAAAGCAGAACAGGACTCTCAATCAAAACGTATTAAGGTTTTAGATAAAGAAACAAATGAGATAGTTGGTGTTTATGGATCTATTCGTCAATGTGAAAGATGCGTTGATAACATAACATTATCTACAATTTCAAAATTAATATATAAAGACTATAAGCCTAGAACGAGAAAATACAAATATCAAATAGCAACGGAGGAAGAATTTCTATCAAATACACATTTAAAAGATAAATATTTAATAGAAAGTAAATCTAATGATAAAAAACCAATACGTTTTAGAATGATAAACGACAATTTAAATATCGATGTAACAACTGACAATCAAACAAGTGCAAGTAAAATTTGTGGAATAAAACAAGCTGTAATCTCACATCTATTAAAAACTAACGGTGAATTAAACGGATGGAAGTTTATAAAATTAGAGAAAGTTGAGTATGTAAATTCTTCTTCATACGATAATTTTGTAAATACTATACAATGTATAAACGTTAAAAATGTATATACTGGTGAGATCAAAAAATTTAAAACTGGGGCAGACCTTAAAAAATATTTTAAATTAAGTGGTAATGACTTAAACCATTATAGAAAAACAGAACATTTAATTTTACAAGAATGGAAGATAATAGAATAATTAATATGTAGAGACTATCCGTGATGAGTGTAGCGGAGTAGAGGTGATTTAATCACACCTCGAAATGATGTGGCAACTCTTATGAGTTGGTGAGTTAGTCCGTGTCCTATGGAAACATAGGACGAGTTTGGCAGAAACTTTAGCAACTAAATTTTGTCGATCAGATGTGAAAGAGTTTGGAATTATTGAAGGAGTGAATGATTATAATTATTATGAAAATTCATTCCACTTCCCTAGCAACAAAGATGTTTCACCTTTTGATAAAATTGATCATGAAAGTAATTTCCCATTCGTAGCTAACGGAGGACATATATCGTACGTGGAGTTCGGGGATATGAGTAAAAACTTAGATGCGTTAGAAACTATCGTTCGTTATGCTATGGAAAGAGTTCCTTATTTTGGAGTAAACGTAAGACCAGACTGGTGTTTAGAGTGTGGTTATCGTGGAC
>CALVKD010000055.1 GCA_944332525.1 uncultured Bacilli bacterium
TTGATTAGTTGAAGTTGCAGAATTTGGTTGTTCACTTGAACTATTTTCTTCATCAATTTCTGTTGCATTTTCATCTAAATCATTTACACTTGAATTGTTGTTTGTTTCATCTTTTTCATCTAAATTACTTTGTTGATTTTGATTGCTATCTAAATTTTGTTCTTGATTTGTATTATTTGCTAAATTATTATTTTCAGATTCTTCTTTGTTCATATTTGTATAAACTAAATAAAGTAAAACTATTAATATTAATGCTAATAATATTATAATAATTAAATTTATTAATGTAACTCCCTTTTCATTTTTTATTTTATTCATTTTTACATCCTCCTAAATTTTTATATTTATCTATTTTATTATTTTATAATAAGGATTGTAATTAACATAAAAAACTATTTAACAATATGTATTTTTTGCATTCATTTTGAGTATACAAAAATAACACATTGCTAAATAGCTCTATGTTTGTGTTTTGTTCTAATTTATTTATTTTTACTAATATACCTGTGTGTGTGTGCGTGTACAGCCTTAAGGGTTTCAAGCTTTATCATTTTTTTACTCCTTTGTATCTTTTTATTTTTTGTCCAACGTTTTTCATATAATCTTGTCGAAATTTATTGTATCATATCAATATTTTAATGTCAATAGTAAATTAAAAGGGGGATGTGCTAATCTCATTCATTTATGATAATGTCTTAAGTAATCGGATATGAAAATGTCCCAAATCATAAAAATATATTTGATTTGTATCTCTAACTTTTGTAAAATATAAAAGTTGAAATTTGAGGAGGTACAAATGAGAAAGGTTGAATTAAGAATGAATGAAGAAAGAAAATATAAAGTTATAAAAAAATTAGTAGAAACAAATGGGAATAAAAAACGTGCTGCTATTGAGTTAGATGTTACAGTTAGACAAATAAATCGTATGATTGCTGGTTATAAAGCTTGGGGTAAAGAATTTTTTGTCCATGGTAATCGAGGGAGACAACCTCAACACGCACTTTCTCCTGAACTAAAGCAAAAAATTATCGATTTATATACATCTAAATATTGGGATTGTAATTATAGATTTTTTACTGAACTTTTAGCTAAACATGAAAATATAAACGTATCTGAAAGTGTCGTAAGAAAGCTATTAATTGATGAATACCTAATTTCTCCTAAGTGTCAAAGAAAAACTAAAAGACGTATAAAAAGAGAATTAGAACAGAAAAAAGAATCTACTACTTCAAAAAGAGAAATTGAATCAATTCAAGCTAATATTGTTGCTATACAAGATGCTCACCCATCTCAGCCACGTTCAACATATTTTGGTGAAGAATTACAAATGGATGCATGTGAACATCTATGGTTTGGTAACTCTAAAACATCTTTACATGCTTCAATTGATGATTCTACAAATCAAGTAGTTGGTGCTTACTTTGATCATGCTGAGACTTTGTTTGGTTACTATAAAGTCACAGAACAATTTCTTACAAAATATGGTATTCCTTATATGATTAAAACTGACAGACGTACTGTATTTGAGTATAAAAAGAAAAATTCCCCTTCTGATGAAGATGATACTTTTACTCAATATAGCTATGCCTGCTCACAATTAGGCATAGCCATTGAGACTAGTAGTACTCCTGAATTTAAACCTCGTATTGAGCGTTTATTTCAAACCTTACAAGCTCGTCTCCCAATAGAGCTTAGGTTAGCTGGAATTACTACAATTGAAGAAGCTAATGCTTTTTTACCTAAATTCCTAGAAGAATTTAATAAGCAATTTGCTCTATGTATTAATGATACCAAATCTGTCTTTGATAATCAAGTAGATAGTAAAACAATTAATCTAACATTATCTATTTTAAGTCAACGCACTGTTGACAGTGGACATTCCATTAAATATCATAACAAACTTTATAGGACAATTGATAATAATGGGAATAACATTTTTTATGCTAAAGGAACTAAGTGTATGGTTATTAAAACTCTAAATGGTGACTTATATGCCTCTATAGATAAAGATATTTATGTATTGGAAGAAATACCTATTAGAAATGAGAAATCTCCTAATTTCGATAATCTAGTTGAAATTAAGCCTATAAAAAGAAAAATACCTAATATGTATCATCCTTGGCGCAGAAAATCTTTTGAAACTTTTGTCGCTAAACAGTCTCATCGTATAGAACAAGAAATGCAAAAAGAAGCTTCATAAAAAAACACTAGCACTAATTTTGTTAAGATTTTAGTGCTAATGTTAAAAAATTTTTAAGACATTTTCAAAAACTATTGACATAATATTTAATTTATTAAAAACTAAAATTTTTATTTATTTTATAAAAGTATTGTTAATTTACCTCCAAATATCAAATAATTTTCTAAACAATGTTTTTTGAGTAGATTCTCCACTATTATTAGTAGCTCGATTTATAGCAGTATTTTCTATCTCTTTTTTTGAATTTTGTTCTGATTTTTTACTTGCCATTTGTTCTTTTGCCCTTAAAATCAAATTTTTATGTATTAATTCATAATGTTTATTTAAAGCAATTTGTGCATAGTTTTTTGATGATATTTTATCATCTTTA
>CALVKD010000056.1 GCA_944332525.1 uncultured Bacilli bacterium
TATATCAATTATTACAATTATGAACGTCCGATGTATTGTTTAAAATACAAAACCCCACATCAGTACAAAACTGACATGGGGTATTGAGACTTTTTTGAACTGTCTACTTTTTGTTGACTAGTTCAAAAAGAGCCTTCTAATATATCTTTTCCGCTATAACGGATTTATGCATTCCTTTTTATCTATCTTTTAAAGAATCTAATCAGTAAAAGGATGCTTCTGAATAAAACCATATCTTTACCTCCTTTACTTTTGATTAAGGTTTTCCTTAACCATTTTCACATTATGATATTTATTTTGATTTTTAAATAGCAAGAAAACGCTATCAAATGTAGTAAACGTTTTCAGTAAACGTTTTCATATAAAAACGCAAGTAATTTATCACATCAATATTCTTCCTTTTTTAGAAAAAAAGAGAAATTTTATGTTATAATATCTAATAGCATGAAAACAATCACAGATCAAACACGCGGAGAATTGATGTTTATCCGTGACAAATACAAAATTTCTGATGCTAATGATAAGGCATTAGCAATCTTTTTTAATGACGGAGTCAAACTAATCTATCGCGAAAATAATCTACTAGCGGCATTTGGCAATGTTCATCCATATCACGAAATCTGTTTCAAATGCTTTCTAAATAAAGACAATCTAGATTACCATTCCATTTTTACAGAATTTGTTAGCCTTTTATATCTCGATGAACCGACGCTTGATGAATTTGATTCAGCGTTTAATAAATTTTCATCATATATGTCTGATAATGATAAATATGACATTCTCTATCGTTATTTATTGAAATTAATTAATCAAAAAACAAAATACATTCACGTTGATAATTTAATAAAAAAAGGGAATTACTCTTATTTTTGCTATAGCTACATCTATCAAAAATTATTAAGTGAAAATGAGGAAGATATTTTAATAACTTTTCTAAAAAGCGATTTGTTGAAGCCGCGTTTTGAAACCATTTTACTAAATGACAGTAAGACAAATGAACGTTTTAATTTACTTTTAAAAGACTTCATTTATTCAAATATTTATTTTGCCGAAGGATTTTATTTCTCTTTGATTCGTCCGCCATATAGTAATTTAAATTATATAGATGAAATATTTCAAATTGCCGTCAAACAAAAATATGTCAATGTAATGTCTAAATTATCTTCTTATTGCAAAGAAAGATTAAATTATCAGCAACTAACAGAAATAATTAGAATTCTCAAAGAAGGCAAAAAAGAATACGATTCCCTTTTAGATTACATGCTCAAAAAATTTTCTTCATTTGATGTCTATGTTTTCTATATCCAAAATATTGATCCTAAACTTATCTACAATAAGCAAAACTATATAATGAAATGCGCTGAAGAGCATAACTATTTAAATGAAGTAAAGATATTTAATCATCAAAACATTGGCAAAGTTCCTCTGAAAGAATTACCAATTTTCTCTTTATTCTATCTCCGCGATATTCTTAACCAAGATTATTATCAGCAATACCAAGATATTTTAATTAAAAGAATTTTACAAAATTTAAATGGCAATATAAATATTCAAGATTTAATATATTTAACCTATTCTTTAAAAGAAAATTCATATACAAAATATTTAGAAATCATTAATCTTGATCCATTCAAAAATCAATATTTATATAACCTTCAAGCAAGAAAAGAATACTTAAAATTTCTTGATAAATATCACCTTTACGAAAAAGAAAGGATATTTGCATATACTTTATGACAATTAATATTCGGAACTGCAATAAAAGCGAACTTTTAAGTTATATTAAAAGTGAATTATATGATCAGGCTTTAAATAAAAATCCTCTTTTTCGC
This sequence comes from uncultured Bacilli bacterium, assembly GCA_944332525.1. Classification (GTDB taxonomy): domain Bacteria; phylum Bacillota_I; class Bacilli_A; order RFN20; family CAG-449; genus CALVJO01. The sequence goes on from CALVKD010000056.1 coordinate 1,833, forward strand.
GACTTGCAAAATAATGAATACCGGATATTTTTTCATTATTGTCCTAGTGATGAAACTATTGTTTTTGAGGCATATGCTTTAAAAGAAAAAGATTTTCAAAGTTCATATCTCTATTTAAAAGTCAATTTTTCTGGTAAACGCATCTTAAATTCACCTTTTGCCTGTTATAAAACCGATACCCCGGACAACAGAATTTTTTATGCTTATTTACTATTAAAAGGATATGACTCCTATCACAAAGACAAAGAAGCATATAAGCAATTTTATAAACCAATAGTAGAGTTGTTACCTCGTCAAGACATAATAGATAAATCAAGCCAAATGCGTGAAGACTTTCTTAATCTTTTAAATTCACTTGATATAACTATTACTTTTTCTCAACAATATCATAATGAGATTCGCTTAGAAGTACATCTTCTTAAAAAGGATGATTATCATTATTATTTAGAATTATTCATTGGAAAAGAAAAATTATATCATGTGAAATCAATTAATAATTTTTTAGAATTAATTAGGCACAATGGGTATTACTCTTATGGTTCTGAACTTTCTTTCTCTCATAACATCTCATCGTTTAACGAACGCGGTCAAAACCTTATTAGCGTGCTTTCTCGTATCTTTGTGAAAAGCGATGAAACGGATGACGGATATCTTCTCGACGTTAATAATACGTTAAACATTCTAAAAGCCTTAAGAGGAGAAATTGTTGTCATTAATGAAACAAATTATTATGTAGAAAAAGATACTACTGAAATTATTTTAAATCTAAGCACCGAAAATATTTCTTTTTCATACTTATCTTCAGCAGAAAGTACATTGCTTTATTATCACCTAAACGGAGCAGAGATTAACAATCAAAACAGAACTGTTACAATTTTGAAGTTTAAAAGCGAACGTGAACAAAAAGTATTCTCTTTCTTTGTTAACCATAAAGATTTTGATATAAAAAAAGTTGAAGATCTTTACACAACAAGGCTTTTGCCACTTTTACAAACACCTTTGCAAAATCAAAATATTACTTATAACATTAATCTCTATATCACTTTAGATAACTATATTTTAACTTTGAAAACCTATTATTTTATTAACAATCAAGAATTTTCTCTTGACGAAGCTCTTAATGATATCGCCTTTAAAGAAAAAATTTATGATTACATTAAAGCTTTAGAAAAGTATTCACTTCAAGAATCAATGGTTATTAGTAATCAAGATCAAATAATCAAAATTCTTAAAGAAGATCTAGATGATTTAAATAAGTATTGTCAAATATTTTTAAGTGAAAATATCCGTAATAAAGTGATAACCAAGGCTAAAAGTATTAAATTCTCTTTATCGTTTGATTTAGATTTTCTTTCTCTAAAATATGATACATCTTCACCTTTAAGCTTAGAAGAAGCAAACAAAATTTTGAAAGCTTATCGAGAAAAGAAGAAATTTATTCTCTATAAAGATCAGATGGAATTACTTGATTTTGATGAATTAAAAGAAGTTGATTCCCTTTTAAAAGACTTCAATATCAATTCTTTAGATAATAAAAATACTACATTACCACTTTATGAAATATTCAAAATTAACGCCTCTCCTCTAACTTTTACCATTGATCAAAAAATTCGCAATATCATCATGGATATAAAGAACTATAAAAATAATACTTTCCAATTAAATCCGCGTTTGGAAAACGTTTTAAAACCTTATCAAAAAGAAGCTTTTCTCTGGCTAATGACTCTCAAAAAATACCATTTAAATGGAATTCTAGCCGATGATATGGGATTAGGTAAAACCTTAGAGATGATTTCTTTAATCTCTTCAATAGATTTTGATAAACCAATTTTGATCGTTTCTCCAAAAAGCGTTATTTATAACTGGGAAAACGAATTTAAAATATGGGATGATTCTCTAAACGTTAAAGTAATCGACGGCGATAAAGAGTCGCGTTCATCCTTAATTGTTTCTATGAAAGGGAAAAGGATTTACATCACTTCCTATGATTCTTTAAGAAACGATATCTCTCTTTATCAAAATAAAGAATTCTCTATTTTAATACTTGATGAAGGTCAATACATTAAAAATGCCGATGCTTTAAAAACGAAAGCTGTTAAAGAATTAAAAAGCGAAAGCAAATTTGTTTTAACGGGAACACCGATAGAAAACTCATTAAGCGATCTCTGGTCTTTATTTGATTTCTTATTACCTGATTATCTTTTATCTTATTCACAATTCAGAAAAGAATATGAAGTTCCAATTATTAACGGAAATGAAGAGGCAATTAAAAGGTTATCTGCAAAAATATTACCGTTTATCCTTAGAAGAACCAAAAATGATGTTTTACAGGATTTGCCGGAAAAATACGAAGAAATCAACATTATTACCCTCTCGCAGTCCCAAAAAGATTTATATGATGCATATTTAACCAAAGCTAAAAAATCATTAAACGAAAACATGTCGATGAGCGTTTTAGCAATGATAACCCGTTTAAGAGAAGTCTGCCTAGACCCTTCAATCTTCTTAGACGATTATAATGAAATCTCATCTAAATTAACTAGGGCGATTGAATTAGTTAGCCGTTCTCTATCTAATCATCATAAAGTCATCATCTTTTCTTCATTTAAATCATGCTTAGAGCATTTAAGAAAATTATTAAAAGAAGAAAATATCGCTTCATATTTTATCCATGGAGGCATTACTAGCTTAGAAAGATTAAATCTCGCTAATTCCTTTAATAATCCAGCTGATGAAGTTGGTGTTATGCTTGTATCTTTAAAAGCCGGAGGAACCGGACTTAATTTAATAGGAGGCGATATTGTCATCTTATTAGATCCGTGGTGGAACAATGCAATTGAGGAGCAAGCTTTTGACCGCGCGCATCGAATTGGTCAGAAAAATAACGTCACAGTAATAAAACTCATTGCAAAAGATTCAATTGAGTCAAAGATTATCAATTTACAAAAGCTCAAAAAAGAACTTCAAGAAACTTTCATCTCATCTAAAGACAAACTTTCAACTCTTAGCCTTGAAGATATATCTTATCTGCTTTCATAAAAAAAGAACTCATTGTGAGTTCTTTTGTTTTTTTTCTACTATGCTAATGATATGCGGTTCAACATCTTCAAGTTTCATTTCTAAAACAAGTGACAATTCTTCGTTTATCGCATTTTTCAATTTATCATAGATATTTCTATCATTAGTTGATAACATTTTTCTATTTTGCCTTAAATCCTCAGCCTGCAAATAAATTGATTTAATCACTAAGCAATAATTTTTTAAATCACCGGTTTTTGATAAACGATCAAATTCAGTTTTTCTCTGCTTTGGATCGTTTATCCAAAATCTTTCAAGTGAAGGTATGCTCTTAATAACATTTTCAGCTTCTTCTTTACTTATTAGATAACGCAAGAATTCATCGGCTTTATTGGACGGGAGATAGGTTGATCCTTTATTAGTACGGAAATATGGTTTTAATACAAGATATTCCTGTAAGCCGAGACCGAGATCAATATTCTCTTTTCCAACAATTAAATAGACCCCTGTATCTTTTTTGACGACGATTTGATCAATATCAAACATTGTACCTCCTCAATCCCCATATACATTTATTATATCAAAAACTAATATGTTTTTCCTTTATAAAATGACGTTTTTGTTTAAAAAATAAAAAGAAATCCAACTTTTCTGTTTTTCCAATAAAGATTTTATTATATCCTCTCAAAAGCACTTGAAATCTTATTCAATTTTAGTTAAAACAAAGAATATCATTGGAGGACAGTACACCATAGTGTAGGGGATAGTAAGCAAAACGCTTGCAGTCCGCCTGTTAGAAAAGATGTCGAGTGAGCTCGGAAAAACGCATTTAACGTTTAACCGAGCTATTTTATTTATGGAGGTTAATTTTTATGAATATTAAACTAGTTCCGCTTATGGAAAATGACAAAGAACAATTTATTCTCGATAATCAATGGTCTTTCAAATATGGAGCAATGATTGAGTTTGGAGAACGGGATAATCATATTGATATTGAAGGTGAAATTATTTCAAGAAAAACAATTGAACATTGTATTGACGAACCAAATAACATTACATACCGCATTAAGTTAGATGATAAAAATGTCGGCGGTGTAATACTTAAAATTGATAAAAATACACATCACAATCACCTAGAAATACTCTTTGTAATTCCAGAAGAGCATACCAAAGGAATTGGCTATGCCGCATGGAAAGAAATAGAAGCGATGTATCCCGATACAAAAATATGGGAAACTTGCACACCTTATTTTGAAAAAAGAAATATTCATTTTTATGTAAACAAATGTGGTTTTCAAATAAATCAATTTTGGTGCGAACATTTTCAACCTAAATACCACACGCTCGAAGATGATGATCAAGATGGTCCAGATGAAATGTTTCATTTTATAAAAATCATGAACAAATAAAGTTGTGTTTTTAATAAAAGCGAAAAAAGTTCGTTAATCTTTTATATTTTCAAATACCACCTATTCAATAAATTTTTTCTTTTTTAATAGATATTAGAATATTTTTTGCAAGAAATTATAAAGAGCTAAATGCCAGCTACCCATGCTATGATAACGCATCGGAAAAACATCAAAACTCGTATTATAATTCAATTTTAATTTCAATCCTGCGACATTTAACATATTGCTATATTGCTGTAATTGAGACGGCAACAAGAAATCAAATGTTCCTGACGTCACATAAAGATAATTAATTTTATATTGATCAAATTCTGGTCTTAATAATGTTTCATTTAAATATTCTGTATCAGCATCAACACCGGAGAAAGCTCCAAAATACGAGAAATAATCCAGTGATTCGCATAAAGCTGAATGAATTGTCGTAAAAGCCCCACGCGATAATCCTGCAAACGCTCTTTGATCTCTCGATTCGATAAATTCTTTAGAATAATCTAAACTATCATCCTTATTTAAAACGCCCGCATATGTTGAATAACGCGTTTCAATATATGGCATTAAATCGTTTCTTAACTCTTCTTTAAAGGTATATGTTAAAACATCTAAATCGTCTTCGCAGTCGTTTTCAACATACCAAGTTGGAGTAACGACGATGAGAGGATCAATAATCCCATAATAAATTAAATTATCAAGCATGGTGACATTATAAGAATAGGTCTCTAACCAATATCTTTCATCATTGCCTGTTCCATGCATTAAATAAAGAATATTATATTGTTTGCTTTCATCGTAGCCATATGGTAGATACAAAAGATAGGGTTTAGTGACTTCTCTTTCATCGGTAGCATAAGCTTTACTTTTATATGTACCTTCAAGTACTTGACCTTTTTCTTTACATTCCACTTTATCAAATTTATCCGGGACTGACCAAATTTCATTCATCGCTTCTTGATGAGAATCGCTAACCTTTGTAGCTATGCCCCATGTCGCTAAGCAAGAAATAATTATGACTAAAGTCAAAATAGGTGCAACAAAACTTCCTTTTCTAATTTTGGTTTTATCTGCGATTAAAGCTATTGTTCCAAAGATAGCGACAAAAGCTGCTATTGCTGCTTTTCCGTATAATAATTGGCCAAAGGTAAAATTAGCTTCTAAGGCAATAAAGAATCTTAACCAAATATTAAATCCGGCGACTAACAAATATAAATACGGCATTCTGAATTTATATGCCATATATGAGACAAGAATAAATAAAGTGTTAATGACAAAATAAGTCCAAGTTGTCATTGAATCGCCTAATGAGGCATATTTAATAACATCAATAATACAAAACAATGAAACAAATATTAATCCAAAGATATTTAAAATATCTACTGGTTTTATTTTACGAATTCTTTCTTCCATAATTATTTCTCCAATAACTAAAATTAATATTTAAAAGCCTTTTGAAGGAAATTATAAAGTGCTAAATGCCAGTTGCCCATGCTGTGATAACGCATTGGGAATGTATCAAAATTGGTGTTGACATTTTCCGTTACTTTTAAAGATGCGACATCAAGAAGCGTTTTATAATCTTCAACTTGTCCGGTTAAAGCAATATCAAAATTACCGGTTGCGACATAAAGATACTTAATATCGTATTGATTATACTCTTCTCTCATTAAAGTTTCTTCTAAATATTCTTTACCGGTTCTTGAGCCAGAAAAGGCTCCAAAGTATGAGAAGTAATCTAAGCTATTACATAATCCTGAATGGTACATTGTAACCGCGCCTCTTGATAAGCCGCAGAATGCGCGGTAATCGCGTGAAGCGATAAATTCTTCAGTAAAGGATTGATTGTTTTCTCTTCCGATAATTCCGGCATAAGTGGAGTATTTAGTTTCAATATACGGCATTAAATCATTTCTTAACTCATCTTTGAAAGAATAAGTTAATTGATCTAAATCATCTGCGCAATCGTTAGCCACATACCAAGTTGGAGTTACAACGATAACCGGATCAATATCTCCGTAATAAATTAAATTATCTATCATTGTTACATTATAAGGATTCTCAACTAACCAATATTTTTCATCATCGCCTGTACCGTGTAAAAGATAAATAATATTATATTGTTTAGAATTATCATAATCATATGGCAAATAGACATAGCAGGTCTTTTCAATTGATTCTTCTTTATTCGTCGCATAATGGTAAGTTAAATATGTTTCTTCAACTACAGTTCCTTTTTCAGGGCATTCAACTTTATCGTATTTATTCGGCACTGACCAAATTTCCCGCATGACATCTTGATGCGAATCGCTAACCAAAGTAGCAATGCCCCAAGTAGCTAAGGAAGAAATAACAATGATTGCTAGAACGATTGAAGCAATCGGTTTAGCCTTTTTGATTTTCGAATGAGAATAAATAGCGAAAAACGAACCGACCAAGAAAATAATAAAGTTAACTATAATCAAAGAATAAATCATCGCATTGTTAAATGGATACATATCGTTTACAAGAAAAAAAGTTAACCAAATACTGATACCGGTATTAAGTGCGTATAGATATGGTAACCTAGTTCTAAAAGCGATTAATCCAATCAAAGCGAAAATTAAATATAAGGTAAACATTGTCAAAGTAGCTAAATCGTCACCTAGAGCAATATATCTAGTCACATCGATTATACCAAGTAAAACGACTAGACAGAAACCGATAAACGATACTAAATCGACCAATTTTCCATCTTTTAATTTTTCAAGCATAAAATCCCTCCTTATTTTCTGCTTAAAAGAAAAAGTCCTTTAATCAGTATAATTATACTCTTTTAAAGGGCTTTCATGAATTATTGTTTTTGATATTTTGCGTTACTTTCAATAACTTGTTTTTTTAATATTTCAAAATTATCTATCCGATTTGCTGCGATTAATTGATTAGCTGAAGTAAAGGATAAACTAGCAATTGTTTCAATATATCCCCCAGCTTCTTTTAATATTAAATAACCCGCGGCAAAATCATAAATCTGCAAGTAGTATTCGTAATAAATATCTAATCTACCCGCGGCGATATAGCATAATTCTAACGCGCATGACCCCAGCCTACGCATATCAGAAATTAACGGATATAAATTATTTAAAACATCAAAGCAGATATCTGCATATTGCTTTTCATAACAAGAAAAAGAGGTAGCTAATAAAGAATATTTTAATTCTCTATTTGATACATGTATCTTTTTATCATTAAGATAAGCGCCTTTATCTTTTTCAGCATAGAAGCATTCATCGGTAAATGGGTTATAGATAACGCCTATTTTTATCTCATTATCAATCATTAATGCGACAGAAATGACGCTTAGACCTAATTGATGGACAAAATTAGCCGTGCCATCAATTGGGTCAATAATAAATATTTTATCTTCTTTTCCAAAGGATTCTTTTAAAGAATTTTCTTCAGCAAAAAATTTTGCTCCTGGAACAATTTTTCTTAATTCTGTATGTAAATATTCTTGAATGTTTTTATCTGCGGATGTTACTAAATTTGATGACGATCCTTTTTCCTCAACTGAAAAATCTACCTTCATCAATTTAGAAGCATCTTTAACTATTTTAATTATTTCTTCTATAAGCATATTACTTAATATGAGAAGGTATTTCATCACGCGATAAAGCGATTAACATAATTTCTGCTGAAGCAACATTAGTCGCTAACGGAATAGAAAAAACGTCGCAAAGTCTTAATAAAGCAGAAATATCCGGTTCATGTGGCTGCGCAGTTAATGGGTCTCTTAAGAAGATTACTAAATCAATATCTCCGTTTGCGACCATCGAACCGATTTGTTGGTCACCGCCTAAAGGACCTGATTTCATTCGGTTAATCTTTAATCCAGTCTCTCCCATGACTAAGGCTCCTGTTGTCCCCGTCGCATAAAGAGTATGCTGACTTAACGTGTCTTTATACTTCTGAGCTAAATCAATCATATCGTTTTTCTTTTTATCATGCGCGATTAATGCTATTTTCATATTTTTCACCTCTTGTTATATCTTATCATAAGTTTCTATATTGATAAAATTAGATTTTTTATACATAATATTATAGTAGTGAGAGAAAATTGATATGAATGAAAGTAAAACACCTATACAAAACAGGGCCATAGAAACTAGGCAAAAAATTATTTCAGCTGCATATTCACTTTTCTTTACTAACGGATATAAAAAAACTAATACAATTATTATCGCAAAAAAAGCCAACGTTTCCGTCGGCATTGTCTATTCTTACTTCAAGAACAAAGATGAGCTTCTTGAGATGTGGTTAGACGACTTATTAAAGAGATGCGATAATTATTTTTATAATCAGTTCAAATTAAAATCTTTTTCGGTTGAACTATCTTTAATCGTTGGAAATATTTTAGAAAAGTTATCTGATACCTTTTTCTCTTCCCCTCTAGTTAAAGAAACGTCACCATATATTATTAAAACTTTAAACAGTTTTTATGATAAAGCTGGCAAAATTTTTATCAAAGCCTGCAATGACGCGAACGTTTTTATTAAAAATAGTTATGAATCCATACACGTTATTATTAGCTTAATTAAATCTTATAATCACGATACAAAATATCGCCCATCGCATATCAATATGGAAACATTAAAGAGCCGCTACGTCGTCGCTATTTCTTCTTTAATGTCTCAAAACGCATAATCACCGTTTACAAAGATTGGATATTCTTTTCCATCAAAATCATAACCGGTGATTTTTAAATCACGAGAACCAATCATAAAATCAACATGGATTAACGAATCGTTAAATCCTTTTTTTATCATTTCCTCACGTGTCATCTTTTCATAATCTTTAAAATTATCTTCAAAAGCTTGACCAAAAGCTAAATGGCAGCAGGCATTTTCATCAAATAAAGTATTAAAGAAAAGGATATTTGTTTGGTTAATCGGTGATGAGAATGGGACTAAAGCTACCTCGCCTAAATAATGTGATCCTTCGTCAGTATCAATAGCCTTTTTCAAAGTATCTTCATTTTCTTTAGCATGGACTTCAACAATTCTGCCCTTTTCAAATCTTAAAGTGAAATCTTTAATGATTTTACCATTTAAAGAAAGAGGTTTAACCGCATATACAATCCCGTCAACACCTTCTTTTTTCGGCATAGTAAAGACTTCCTCTGTCGGTATATTCGCGGTGAAAGCAACACCTTTTAAATTAAAGCTTTCCGCGGATAACCATTGATGGCCTTCTTGAAGATGTAAGATTAAATCAGTTCCGTTTGCTGATTGATATCTTAAGTAATCAAGATTTAAAGAATTTAAATAATCCGCGCGCTTTTTAAGAAGAGAAATATGTTCTTTCCATTTACTAATGGTATCTTCACCTTCTTTAACCCGCATCGTTAATAAAATCGCATCTTCTAACTTTTTAAAAGCGACGTTTGGTTTTTCATTAGGAAAAACTTGTTTAGCCCAAGATTTACTAGGTAAAGAGATGATTAACCATTGGTTTTTCATCGATTCTTGATCTCTGTATTTCTTGAAAACCTTTCTCTTTTTTTGATTACTTTTATCGATTTTTGTTGTATCTAACCCATCAAAAAGATTTGGATCATCATCATCGATATAAATTAAACAAGGTAAAACTTCACTTCTCTCTTTCATTTTATTTTTCTCAGAGAGGCGGATATCTAATAACGTTTTTAAATTCTGATATTGATATTTCATTCTTTCGATTTTTTCATCATGGAATTCTACTATTACTTTGGATGCCCCGTTATCATAACATTCTTTTGTCAAAATCTCGCAGAACTTAGCTTGATTAACCGATGAATAAACCCAAATCTCCTGTCCTTGTTGGAGATTGATACCGATATTAACTGCTAATTTAGCAATTTCTTTTAATTGTGTTAATTTCATTTTTTCTTTCCTTTCGCTGTTATCATACCATCTATAACCTCATAAAACTTGATAATTATAAATTTTGTTGTATTATAAAGGTATGAAAAAGAATAACTTATTAATTTTAGGTGCGATTGCCGCGGGCATATTAGTTGTTTCGCTTGTCACAGCGATTCTCTCTTTTACTATTGAGAGTTTAGGCACTACATTAGGTATTGTTTTTACAATAATAACCGTCATTGCCTTAATCGCCTTGATTATGGTAATTGCTTTGGTTTTCCGTCAAAATAAGATGGATAAAAACTCAATCCATATTATCAAAACTAGAAAGCGCCAAACAATGTCGCCTACTTGCACCATTCAGATCAGTACCGAATATCTGGTCAAAGACAAGTACACGCAAGAAGAAGCCGATAAAACTATTAAGCAACTTTATTCTCTTCATGAAAACGATGGATTCTCATTACAAGATTTTGAATTAATTAAGGCTAAAATCGAATCCAGAATTGTTGATAAGAAGAAAGATGATTAAGTTACTGGTTGTTTCAGATGTACATGGAGATTCAAGTTCTTTGAATCTCCTTTATTTATATAATCAAGACTTTGATTATTATTTAGACTTAGGCGATTCTTGTTTAATGCCTTACGAAATCGCTCCTTTTGTTTCTGTTAAAGGAAATAACGACTACAGCTATAACTATCCGCCTTCAAGAGTTATTCACACCAAATATGGCGATATTTATCTAGAACACGGAAATCACTATATCGATGAAGAATATATTTTAAGTAAAAACGCTTTAATCTTTTTGTCGGGGCATACCCATAAAAGATATTTTTATCAAATAGATGATAAGCATTATGTAGCTAATCCTGGTTCTTTATCTCGGCCAAGAGATAATAACTATGGTACTTATTTAGTTATAACCATCGATGAAAACGATGTTAATTTTTCATTCAAAGAATTTAAGGAGTAATAAATATGAAATTTGAAGAAGTAAGACAAAACAAAGAAATCGCTACCTATATTAGCTCAGCTGACCGTTATCTACAGGCAATTGGCTATACCGAACACTCGTTCGCACATGTTGGTCACTGCGTCGATGTTGTTGAATATATTTTGAAAAAGCTCTCTTATGATCAACATACAATTGAATTAGCTAAAATTGCCGCGTATATGCATGATATAGGAAATATTATTAACCGAGAAGATCACGCTAAAACAGGAGCTTTAATGGCTTTCCGGTTACTTGATAAAATGGGAATGCCGACAGAAGATATCGCCTCGATTATTACAGCGATTGGCAATCACGATGAATCATCAGCTTACCCGGTTAACGTTATTTCTTCCGCGCTTATTTTAGCCGATAAAACCGATGTCCGCCGTTCACGGGTAAGAAAGAACATCAGCGAATTCGGTATCCATGACAGAGTTAACTATGCCGTTATGGAGTCAAAAGTCGTTCTTGATGCAGAGAATAAAACGTTTACTTTAAATTTGACAATTGATAATACGATTTGTTCAATTATGGATTATTTTGAAATCTTTTTATCACGGATGATGCTCTGCAAAAAAGCCGCGGCCTATTTTAATTTAACCTTCCATCTCTGCATTAATAAGCAATCACTTCTCTAACCAATCCTTTATTAAAATAAGAAATACTTTTTCCCAAGCTTCTTCATTATGTTCAGCATCGGATTTGCTAAATAATCTCGCGGTGATATTATCTCTTTTTACCATCTCTTGATAAATATAAATTGTGTCATCAACAAAGTCTTTTTCAAAACCAGTTCCTCCAACATAAAAGAAATAGCAGCCTTGATCTTTTCTTTCTCTTTCACCTAAATATGTCTTATTTAATCTATTATGGGTATAAAGGAAGAAAGCCGGCGAAAAACAAAGCGAATAAGAAAATATCTGAGGATAATAATTCTTAATATAAAAGGCCATCAATCCTCCCATAGATGATCCCCCAATTGCTGTAAACTTTCTTTCTTTTAATGTCGAAAAACTTTCATCGATAACTTTTTTTACTTTATAAGCAATAAATTCTCCAAGAACTTCACCATAAGGATGATTCATTCCGTCATTAATCTTTTTATTAACCTTATAAGGGCATAATTCATCTTCTCTAAGTTCTGATTTCGGTGAATCGACACCGACAACAATAAATCCTTTATGACCAGATAGAATCCATTTATGCATCTCTTTTTCAATATGCCATGAAGAAAACTGACAATCGTTATCACCAAAAAGATTTTGTCCGTCGAGCATATATAAAACCGGATATCTTTCTTCTTGATTATAATCTTCGGGCAAAAAAACTCTAATTCTCCGATAGATTCTTTTTTGTTGATATTCAAAATTTAAATCTGCAAAATAGGCTTCGCCGTATTTATACGTATCTGAAAATTTATATTTAATAAAACTCATGTTCTTCTCCAATACATTTATTTTATTACAAAAGAAGAAAAATACTAGAATGAAGCCTATCTTTCCGATATTATTTACGTTGTATTAAATTATGTTAGATGCTATATTAATCGACCCATTACTAGATTCGTTAAAAGTATTCGCGGTCGTCTTTGTCTTCCATCTGATATTATCTTTCTGCGAGAATAAGGTTGTTCATGCTTTAACTAAACATCAAGCTGTCTCGCCTCTTTTAGGTGCTTCGTTAGGATTAATTCCTCAATGCGGTATTTCTATTATTGCCGCGGATATGTTTATTAAAAGACATATCTCTGTTGGCACGATTGTCGCAGTTTTTATCGCCTGCAGCGATGAAGCTTTACCTTTACTCTTTACTTCTCAAAAAGGATTAATGACAATTTTACCTTTGTTGCTGATAAAGCTCGTATTAGGCTTTGCTGTTGGGTATTTAACCGACTTTATCCTCGTTAAAGGCTTAAAAAAGCAATATGTTGAAGCTAATGATCAAGAAATAGATGCTCACCATATCGGCTGCTGCCATCACGAAATTGAAGAAGAAAAAGAATCATCTTGGAAAGAACATCTTCTCCATCCATTAATCCATTCTTTAAAAATCTTTCTTTATGTTCTTATCATCAATATAATTTTTGGAACAATCATCTGTTTTGTTACTGAAGAAAGACTATTATCATTCTTATCATCTGCGAAATATTTAGCACCTTTATTATCAATTATCGTCGGATTAATCCCTAACTGCGCTTCTTCAGTTGTTTTAACTAAATTATATCTGCTTGACGGATTAGGTTTTGGAGCTTTATTAGGTGGATTAATGGTAAATGCCGGATTGGGCATTTTATATATTTTAAAAAGCAAAAACGGACGTAAACAGATCTTATTAATTTTAGGTATTTTAATTTTTGCTGCATTAATCGCTTCTTACTTAACAACTTTCATCTATAATTAAAGAAGAGGCAATAACCTATGGAGTTAGATGATTTAAGAAAAGAGATTGATGATATTGATAACGAAATGAAATCCTTATTTATTAAAAGGATGGAAATTGTTAAACAAATCGCTTTAATAAAAAAAGCAAAATCATTACCTGTTTTTCAAAAATCTCGCGAAGAAAAAATGATTAATTCGTTATCTTCTTCAATAAATGAAGATATATTGCCTTTTTATAGACTATTTTTATTGAACATTCTCGAATTATCAAAGAATTATCAAATAAAATTGTTAGGAGGGGTTAAACATGAGTAAAGATTTAATAATCGATAGAAAAGCTTTATCATTAGCTTTACAAAAAGTTTTAAAAGATCAACACTTATCAATCAAAGAATTAGCGGACTCTATTTCTGTAAACGAAAAAAATTTAGAGAAATGGACATTAAATCAAGCGAAAGTAATGCCTAGCAAAGAAGAACTCGATCGCTTCTGCGAAAAATATAACGTTGATGAAGAATCATTAATCAAAAAAGAAGTGAAACCGACTGCCGCGGAAAATAAACAAAAAGAGAAGGAATTAATTGATAAAGGTGATAAATATTATGTTTATAACAATTCTCATCTCTTAAGCCATAAACTCTTTGGAATTATTCTTTCATTAGTAATTGCCGGAGTAATTATCGCTCAATCATCAATTACTATCTATCTCGACCATTTCTGGTCAATTCCATCTATCTTTAACTTATTAACAGCTTTAATTTTCCTTTCAACCATCGTTTCATTATTATTCTTAAAACCTCGAGTCAAACTCAATACTTTCAACAAGACGATGATTGCTCATCTCATTCATCTTGATGATAAATTACAGGTCTCAACGATGAAATTATCATTCCGTTTCAACGTAATTGTCATCTTAAACCTTTTATTCTCGATTACTGATTTATTCAGTTTATTCACTCAAGAAACAACTAAAGGCAACTCATTAATTTACGTAGTTATCACCTTAGCAGTCGTTTCTGTTATATTGGGCCTTGCCTTAATCAAAGTTATGTCTATTATCGTTAAAAATTATGACAGAGTAGCTATTTCGTATAACGGCGAAGAAAAAGTTTACATTTTACAAAGTTCTCAAATTAAAAAATAAAAGTTCTAGAACTTTTTATAAAAAAACTTCCGTGATTGACTCACAGAAGTTTCTTTTATAATGACTTCGTTTTACTCAACAAGGCTACCAATTGATTTAATGTAATATCAAAGCAATATTTTACTTATTGATATTAGACATTATCAACTGTTGCGTAATTGATAAAGCTTCACCAACCTAAAGTTACTTAATAACTTTATTTGATATCAGTTCTAACAACCGAAATCACCATAACCCCACTATAGTACCTAGATACTATATCCAAGTAAATAGTGCATTATTTGACATTGTTTGACAATATCATACATTTGACATTTGTTGTCATGCATTTTACATTTGCTATTGAACGATTGTTCCAATAACCATGTTTGTATTCATATAATAAAGAGGTGTAATTAGTTCTTTGTCATTCATACCATCATTATAAGTGCATCTGCACATATAATATGTCATTTTAATCGCAGTATACTCTAAATATAAACTTTCACCCATATTTAAATCATCAGAATGTACTTCATCGACTAATTCCATATCTTCATATGAATCTGGCCAATAATAAGTAAAATAAAGATATCCTGTCACTGGTACATGTGAAGGCAAAAATGTAAATGTATTTTTTATCGTAGCTCTTACAGTAGTTCTATCAATACAATCAAGCGAAATATCTAAATTAGTGAACGCTCTTTCATCAATGTCGACACTTTCTTGTCTCGTTGCTATTACAGATTCATTATTAGTCAAAGGAGTAATATATCCTGTTGACATTCCCCCGACAAACAAACCTAACAATAATAAATTAACCATATAACCTTCCTCAAATTTCCTTTTTAGTAATTTTTTTATGTAGCCTTAAAATAAGTATAGTAACAACTATAAAAGCAATCAAATCAAGAATAATAAATAATAGGACTATGTAAAAATTACTATAATATTGTACGTCATTAATTATTCCATCATCATAGTAATCATTTTTATAATTAATACCTAAAATTAGTCCTCCAATAAACATAAATATGAATTCAATAATACTTATAATAATTAATATCACTAAAAGCAATTTATAATTTCTTTTAAATATTCTAATAACTTCTAATTCGGATATCTTTTCTTCCTCTTCTTCAACCAAACCAAAAGAAGAAAAAGGAACATTGAAATATTTCGACATTGCTTCAACATTTTCTGTTGTCGGAATGGTTTTACCAGTTTCCCAATTTGAGATAGTTTGCCTAGATACCTTTAGAATTTCTGCAAGTTTTTCCTGCTTTATACACTTGCATTTTCTTAATTTATGGATATACTCAGATATTTCTTGCGTTTTCATCTTTTGTTTTCTCCAGCAAAGTCTTTAAGTTTCTTTTTGATTCCAAAGTATATAAAAGTTTTCTAATCGATAAAATTAGCCAAGCAATATTAAAAATCAATATTATAATAAAAATTATTACTTCTACCGAAGAAAAATCGTAACTTTTTGTATGAACAGAGTTATCAAAAAATCCCCCGGATACAATCCAAGCAAATATATTGAAAAATATTACTATAGCTAAACAAACACTACTTATCACAATACTGGTAATATTCATTATCTGAGCATTCATAATTGCTGACATATCTTTAAGATAATTAATTTTAATTTCTTTAAAAAAATTAAAATCCTTATTTTTACTCATCTTACCGACTTTAATCAAGCTCTCATAACTCGGTATACTAACACCTTTTTCCCAACGAATAACAGTCGCCTGACTAACCGACAACTCTTCTGAGAATTGTTCACGCGACATATTGTTTTCATTTCGTATTTGATTAATCAATTCAGCGTATCTTTTACTCATAAATCTAACATCTATATTAAGTAAAATACCTTTGAAAAACTATAATTTCAAGAAAAAAGGATTGCCTTTTTGCAATCCTTAATAATTAATCGATATATTTAATTGAAAGTCTTCTTTCCTTACCAACCCCATCAGATTCGGTTTTGATATGCGGCATACCTGCTAAAGCATTATGAACCGCTCTTCTTTCATCTGGAGTTAAATAATCAAGAGTTACATCGTTTTTAGTATTTTGAACTTCGTGAGCAAGTCTTTTTGCTAAACGAATAGTTCTTTCATACTTTTCAACTTTATAATTGCCAATATCGAGCAAGATCCGATATCTCTTTTTATAACGGTTGTTCACTGCAATTTTTGTTAACTCATTAAGAGATTGTAATGATTTACCTTCTTTGCCGATTAAAATTGCATTACGGTCTGATTCAATTCTTAATTTAATAACTCCGTCATTTAAAGATGGTGTTACTTTGTTATCAAAACCTAAAGCTTCAATTCCATCATGGACATATTTTTGAGCAAAAGCGATAACATCCATAATTGTGAAGACTTCAATTTTTGCGTGTTCAGCATCTTCTTCAAGTAAGAGATATTCGATTTCTTCTTCTGAGCAATATTCAGCTTCTGCAGCATTTTTAATTGCTTCGTTTAATGTTTTTCCTTCGTAAATCATTGTTTCACTCCTTATTTGGTTTTATATTTTGCAAATTTTTTCTTATCGGAGTGCTTTGCTACGATAAGTTGAACAATAATAGATTGACATAAAGTAATGATAGCGGCAATAGTCCAATAAATCGCCATAGCAACTGGTAACATAAAGCCGGTGAATAAAATCATACAGAACATAACAATTTGTGTGATTTTCATCGTTTTTGCTTGTTGAGACATCATCGCTGTCTTTGGAGTTTTTCCATTCTTCTTAGCTCTTCTCTTTTGTAAGAACTGTGGAAGGAACATACCGACTGCTTGGGCTAAAGCCATTACGATGAAGAGGATTAAAGCTACTCCGCTTGCCCAACCTGACCAGTTGAGAATTGAGTTACCGGTTTGAGCGGATAATCTCAAGCCGAATAAATCACCATCTCTAAGGATTGCTGATCCTTGCATAGCTCCCCAAACCGGGATAAAGATAATAAACTGTAAAACTAAGGTAATAATCATTCCGAACGGATTAATCTTATATTTCTTATATAATTTCATCTGTTCTTGAGCGAGAGCTTGCTTCTCGTATTGATTATCTTGGGCATGTGGATATTTAGCTTGTAAAGCTTCAAGTTCAGGCTGTAATTCCTGCATTCTTGTTTGGCTCATTGTTTGCTTTAATGTTAAGAGCATCAAGACGCCTCTAACAATTAAAGTAACAAAGAAAATAGATAAGATAATTCCTCCGACACCTAGTGAATGCATTCCGGCCGCGAAGTAATATAACATCGCTGAAATTGGCCAGACTAATAAGCCTTCAAGGATTCCGTAATGGAATGCATCTCCCCAAGACTTGCCTTCTAACTTTAATCCATCAAACACCCCATCAACTGGTGTAATACAAGCAGTTATTGAATTTGCATAGGTATTAAACTTACTTTCTAAGGTAATAAAGAAATAGTTTGTTCCTAAATCATCGATAGTTAAGCCGTTATTAAGAGCTTCATTTCTCCAAAGACGGTAATTTGACCAAATATCGTTAAGAGAAGTTGTTCCTTCTTTTGCGTATTTAGTTAATGCATATTCATTGCTTTCGATGAATGCTGAACGAACTGCTCCTTCTGAAGTTAATTCTGTCACTTGAATATCAGAGTATTTTTTAGTGACTTCCTCACCTTCAACGGTATAGGTAAGTTCTGTGCTTGAATAATAAGATTTGACGGTTTCAGCAACCTTTTCTTCGATATAGACGAAGAATGTCTCACTAGGAGCAAAATAAAGATCTGTTTTATTAACATCTTCAATTATGACCTGGAGATTTGTTTTATCATTGCCGGCATCTGCCCTTTCATAAGTAACCATCATATTGGCCTTATCTTGGACAGTACAGAAAGATTTAGTACATCCTGTTAAAGCGACTAATCCGACAAACAGGGCGGCTATCTTCCATTTAGTCTTTTTTTGCATTAGTTATTCCTCCAATTTTTTTAAATAACTTACTTAATTCTTCTTCATTTTGGTGATAGTTCTTTTTGAGGAACCCTTTACGGACAATCACCACATAATCAAGTCTCTCGATTATCCCTTGTTTTAATAAATCCCAAATCATCGCGCGGATCTGTCTTCTAACTTTAACTCTAGTAACAGCTCCTCCAACTTTTTTCGATGCCGATATTCCAAATCGAGGATCGGGATACTCGTTTTTAAGATAGTAGATTACAAATGAGTCATTAGCTAAACTCTTTTTGGATGAAATAACTTTTTGGAAATCTTGTTTAGATTTAACTCTCAACTTTTTTTCCATCGTTTTTCCTCCATTGTAGAAAAACCACTAAGGCTAACCCTAGTGGTTTTAACAAGTAACATTTAGCTTAAGCAGAAAGGACTTTTCTACCTTTAAGTCTTCTCCTAGCTAACACTTTACGACCGTTTGGGGTTGCCATTCTAGCACGGAAACCAGCGGTGTTTTGGTGTTTTCTTTTACTTGGTTGATACGTTCTTTTCATTGATACACCTCCGAATTTATACTAACATACGCTTGTTATTATAATTTTATATATATATTAAGTCAAATAAAAATGTATCAATTAATAAATTTTATCAAAGGCGTCTTTACGCGGTTTTCATAAGCTCTTAAATACTAGTTATCAACACATAAACGAAAATGAATAAATTGTTTTGTTTTATTCAGCAAAGATTTTTTCATTCAGAAAATAATTTATGTTTACAAACTTTATAACATTGATGTTAATAACGTTATTTTAAGTGTTGATAAACGTTAAAAACCTATATCTCCATGGGCTTTTTTTCTCCACATCGAAAAGATGATTGTTGAAAAGTATAAACATTATCAACGTTGATAATTATCCACATGTTTATCAACAAGTTATCCACGTGGAAAAATGTGGATAACTAAAAATATATAACCTCCATGGGCTTTTTTTTACTTTTTGATGTTGATAAGTAAAAAACGCGTTTTTTTATTTGTTTTTTTTAGATTTAGTTATGTTATTATCTTAATTACTAAGAGGGAAAGACTATGGTATCTATGAAAACAAAACAAGCTACTGCTTGGAATCAAATTTTGAAGATGGTTTCAAATAAAGTCGACAAACATACTTTTGAATGTTTTTTTGAAGGAATTGAACTTGATGAAGTAACTGATAATCAAGTAACTTTAGTCGTGCCATCGTCTTTAGCCAAACAGTTTTTTTCTCATTCTGCAGACGCATCTAATACTCTGAAAGATGCTATTAGCAATGTTTATGGTCATGATTATCAAAATATTTCTTATTTGACTCCTGATGAAGCAAAACTTTTACGAAATCATTCTGAGTTAAAGAAAGTTACTAGCTATGGTGAACCTCAAACAAACTCACACTTCTTCTCTAACTGCAAAATTAATCCAAATTATACTTTCGACAACTTTGTTGTCGGTGATTGTAACCGCGATGCTGTTAGAGCTTCTTTATTAATCGCCAATAGCCCTGGTGTTGCTTATAATCCTCTTTTTATCTATTCAAAATCCGGTTTAGGCAAGACCCATTTACTGCATTCAATCGCTAATTTTTATCTTGAAAAGCATCCAAATGCTAAGGTTTTATACATCACTAGCGATGCTTTTATCGATGAATTTGTTAAATATGTTAAAGGATCGCAAGAAAGCCAATCCTTAAAGGAATACTTTAGTGATGTCGACTTACTATTAGTCGATGATATTCAGTTCTTATCAGATAAAACTAAGACTGCTGAAATGTTTTTCTACATTTTCTCTCAATTATTTAATAACGGACATCAAATCGTTTTAACAAGTGACCGTCATCCTAAAGACTTAAAAGGTCTAGAAGAAAGACTTGTTTCCCGTTTTTATATGGGCTTATCGGTCAATATGCAGTCGCCTGATACCGATACATTACTTGAAATCTTAAAAAGAAAGATTGTTTCTCGCGGCTTGGACTTAAAGAAATTTGATCCGGAAGGCTTAATTTTTATCGCTGAAAAGTTTTCACATAACGTCAGAGAGCTTGAAGGCGCGCTAAACCGCTTATTATTCTCGCTTTCATCAAATGAAAATAAATATGTCTCGCTTGATGAAGTAAAAGCAACATTCTCATATCTTCAAGGTATTGATAGCAATGATAAAAAGAATCTCAGCGAAGATGATGTTATTGATGAAGTAGCTCGTTATTACCATCTCAATAGCGAAATTATTAAATCCAAGAACAGAAAAGCTCAAGTAGCTTTAGCTAGACGTATTGCGATGTATCTCTGCCGTTATTTATTGCAGTCATCATTAAAAACAATCGGTAAAGTTTTCTCAAGAGATCATTCAACCGTGATAACTGCTGTCTCAAAAGTGGAAAAAGAGTTGAAAACTAACACCTTAATGTTGAAAGCTGTAAGCGACATAAAAAAGAGCTTAAAAGCAGCGTAAAATGCTGATAAAGATGGGATTTTCTGGTATAATATACTTGTCTGAAAAAGCAGGGAAATTCTTAAATAAAACACGCTTATCCACACTTTCCACAGGCCTTATTATTATTGTTAATAAAAATAAAAAATAAATTAAATTAAAAGGAGCAATTATGAAATTCACAATCGATCGTAACAAATTTCTCAAAATGTTAAACACTGTCTCAATCGCTATTGAGCAAAAATCACCATCACCTATTTATTTGAACTATAAATTAGATCTTGATGAAAAAGGTTTAACGGTAATTAGCACTAATGGTAATCTCACTATTCAAACATTCCTTCCTTACCAAGATGGCGATAATATCTATATCAGCGATTACGAAGAAGGTGTTACCTTAATCCAAGCTAAGTTTTTATTAGAGATTGTTAAGAGATTAGAAAGTGATACAGTCACAGTCGATATTATCGATGAAGTCATCGTCGATATCAGTGATAATTATTCTAAATTTAGACTCAATGCCTTAAAAGCTGAAGATTATCCTCAAGTCGACTTTGAATTAAAAGGTCAAATCATCGAGATGGATGGAGAAACATTTAAAAACATTATTAATCAAACATCTTTCGCGGCAGCTACTAAAGAAAATGCTCGTCAAACATTACTTGGTATTAATATGACCAGTCATGGAGATGAAATCGACTTCACAGCCGCGGATAATAGCCGTCTCGCCCGTAAAACTTATCATGCCGATAAAGAATACGATTTTTCTGTTACCGTGCCTAGTAAGACCATTACTGAGGTTGCAAAACTTATCGATGGAGGCAAAATCACTTTATCGATTGAAGAAAATAAAATTATCTTCAGCTATGGCGATACTAAGATTTATTCTCGCTTAATCGAAGGTAAATATGAATTCACTAAGAAATACGGAAATATTGCTCCTAACTATGTTTTACAAGCTAAGTCCGATTTATTGATTTCAGCTATTCAAAAAGCAACATTATTTGCAATTGAAAAAATCAATGTTGTCACTTTAGCGGTTTCTGAAGATGAATGCCACCTTTCTTCCTCAACTGTCCAAGTTGGATCGGCTGATATCTCATTAAGCGAATATCGTTACAAAGGCAATTATTTTGAAATCCATTTCAATAGCTCATTTGTTCTCGATGCGATTAAAGCTTGCCAAAGCGAAGATGTCGTTTTAACCTTTGCTGGAGAAGCTGGATTATTTAAAGTCAGCAACCCAAATGATGAAGATCTTTTATTATTAGTAACACCGGTTCAAACCTATTCTTACTAAAAAATAAAATAATCGAATTTTAAGAGGAGAATTTCTCCTCTTTTTTGTTGTCGGTCATTTAATAGCCAAATTAAAAGAATAGAAAAAAATAGATAAAATATACTTACCAAAGAAAAACATCGCTCTAATGGGCTAAAATCGGGGTTATTTTTGCCTTATAGGCGATATTTATTTATTAGAATAAATAAATGTGGTATGATTGCCCTAGAGGTTAATAAGAAGATTATGAAAGAAATCAAAATCACTATAGAGCCATTGCTCTTACAAAACTTCCTTAAACTTCTAGATTTTACTTCAACTGGCGGACAAGCAAAATATTTCTTAGCCGAGCACGAAGTCAAAGTCAATGAGGAAAAGGAAACGCGCCGGGGCAAAAAACTATATGCCGGCGACAAAGTCGAAGTAGATAAGCAGGAATTCTTGCTCACTAAATAATGAAAGTTAATTATCTTAAGCTTAATTCTTTCCGAAACTATTTAAAGGCGGAAGCTGAATTCGTTAGTGGAATCAATTTCGTCTTTGGTGAGAATGGAGCAGGTAAGACGAGTTTGGTCGAAGCGTTATCGCTTTTATCGCTCGGTAAATCTTTTCGCGGCAGCGATGATGAAGAATTAATCCGCGAAGGCGATGCTTTCGCGGTTATCAAAGCAAATATTGAAAATGTCGGAGAATATTTAATTTCGATATCTAAACAAGGTAAAAATATTACTCTCAACAATCAAAAAGTAAAAAAGATTAGCGATATCATCTCCGCTTGCCGATTGGTTTACTTCTTACCTAAAGAGAGTGAGCTCTTCCACATGACACCGGATAAAAGAAGAAGGTTTCTCGATTTATCGTTATCGACACTTAGCCATAGCTATATTGAAGAGATTGGAAAGTATCGTTATTATCTAAAAGCGTTAAAAGATAACTACAAGTTTCGCGACGAAGATTATCAAAATATCGTTATCTCTAAATTAGCAGAATGCGGTAATAGCGTATCTCAAAAGAGAAAAAAGTTAATTAACAGATTAAATCAAGAACTTCAAGAGATTGCTAAAATATTACTAGGTGATGTCAAATTACAATTAAGCTATTTGCCAGATATCAATGCTGAAAATGCTGAAGATTATCAAAGAAAATTAAAAGATAGTTTAATCTATAAAGACGATAAGTTAACGGTTCACGGAATTCATCTTGATGATATGCAGTTAGTCTATGATGGAAGAGATGCGGGGAAATATGCTTCGCAAGGGCAAAATCGACTCGGAGTTATCGCTTTAAAATTAGCGATGGCCCAATTGATTAAAAAGAGTTATGGTCAAGATCCGTTATTGATATTCGATGACGTCTTATCAGAACTCGATTCCGAACATAAAAAACGCTTATTAACAATACTTAAAAACTACGAACAAGTATTTATTACTGGAGTCACTTGCAAAGAAAGCGATGTGACCCGTTATCAAGTTCAGGATAATCAAGTTAGGAGGATTATTTAATGGAAAATGAAGAACTAGAAAAAGAAACGCGCAATTTGATCCCTGATGAAGAAAAGTCGAAGGCTGATTACACCGCTAACGATATTCAAGTTCTCGAAGGGCTTGAAGCTGTTAGAAAACGTCCAGGTATGTATATTGGATCAACCTCTTCTACCGGACTTCACCACTGCGTTTGGGAAATCGTCGATAACGCTATTGATGAAGCGCTCGCCGGATATTGTGACACTATCCATGTAACAATTAATGACGGCAATACCATTACCGTTAAAGATAACGGCCGCGGAATTCCGGTTGATATCGTTTCTAAATCTGGCAAATCTGCAGTTGAAACAGTTTATACCATTCTTCATGCCGGTGGAAAATTCTCAGAAAATGCTTATAAGGTCTCTGGCGGATTGCACGGCGTTGGTGCATCTGTTGTTAATGCTTTATCGGAATGGTTAGATGTTACCGTTCATAAAGACGGAGGCATTTATTACATTAAATTCGTCAATGGCGGACATACAGTCGAACCGCTTAAGAGAATTGGCGATTGCACCGATAGCGGAACAATTGTCACTTTTAAACCAGATGCGACAATTTTCACTGATACCGTCGTTTATGATTATTCAGTTATCCGCGATAGAATTCGTCAAATGGCTTTCCTTAACAAAGGCGTTAGATTCTTCGTTAATGATGAAAGAGGACCAGAAGAAGACCATGTCCACGAAGAATTCTGCTATGAAGGCGGTTTAAAAGAATATGTTACATATCTTAACCGCAATAAAGAATCATCCGAGAATCCTTATGATGTTGTTTATTGTGAAGATAAACAAGACAATATCAAGGTCGAAATCGCTATGCAATATAACGATTCTTATACATCAATGATTTATTCGTTCTGTAATAACATCAATACCGCGGATGGCGGAACGCATGAAGAAGGTTTCCGTTTAGCATTAACAAGAGTTATTAATAAATATGCTCGCGCTAATAAATTCTTGAAAGATAATGATGAATCATTAACTCAAGATGACTGCAAAGAAGGATTAACCGCGATTATTTCAATTAAGCATCCTAATCCGCAATATGAGGGTCAAACTAAAGGCAAATTAGGTAACTCTGAAGTTAGAGCGGTTGTCTCTAATATCTTCGGTGAACAACTCGAAAGATATCTTAACGAAAACCCTCGCTCAGCGAAGATGATTATGGCTAAGGTAACATTAGCCGCGAATGCGCGTATCGCCGCTAGAAAAGCTCGCGAAACGACGAGAAAGAACGGAATTGAAGTTACCTCTTTACCTGGTAAATTAGCTGATTGTTCTTCAAAGGATGTTTCACAATGCGAGTTATATATCGTCGAGGGTAATTCCGCAGGTGGGTCTGCTAAATCTGGTAGAAACAGAGAATATCAAGCGATTCTTCCTTTAAGAGGTAAAATCCTTAACGTTGAAAAAGCTCAAACGAAGAGAATCTTCGCTAATGCCGAAATCGGTAATATGATTATCGCTATCGGCGGAGGATATGGTAACGAATTTGATGTTAGCAAGATTAGATACCATAAGATTATCATTATGACCGATGCTGATGTCGATGGATCACATATTAGAATTTTACTTTTAACTTTCTTCTACCGCTTTATGAAACCATTGGTAGAACAAGGATATATCTATATCGCTCAACCACCTCTATACAAAGCTAGCCGCGGCAATAAAGATTATTATTGCTATAACGATGAACAGCTTAATCAGTTAAGAGCTAAGCTCGGACCAACCGCTAGCAAGCAATTAAAGATTCAACGTTATAAAGGTCTTGGTGAAATGAATCCTCAACAACTATGGGAAACCACGATGGATCCAGATAAGAGAAAGATGTTAAGAGTTACCATTGATGATGCAATGGAAGCAGATAAAGTATTCGATGAATTGATGGGTGAAGATGTACTTTGCCGTAAAGAATTCATTAGAGAAAACGCTAAGTTTGTTAATAACTTGGATATTTAGGAGGTCACATGGCAGACGAAGAAAGAGATAATCTCAATCTTGATGAAACTTCAAATGAAGAAAATTCTGAAAAAGAAGTTTCTGATCAAGAGATTGAAGAATTAGAAGAAGGTATTGTCCCTGGTCTTAGTGAAAGAGAACTCGTTCACGAAGTTAAGCAATCATTCCTCGATTATGCGATGAGCGTTATCGTTTCTAGAGCAATACCAGATGTCCGTGATGGATTAAAACCTGTTCATAGAAGAATTATCTTCGGTATGAACGAACAAGGCATGCAGCCTGATAAACCATATAAAAAATGTGCGCGTATCGTCGGTGATGTTATGGGTAAATATCACCCGCATGGCGATGCGGCTATCTATTCAGCTTTAGTCAGATTGGCTCAGCCGTTTTCTATTAGATATACACTTGTTGATGGCCATGGTAACTTCGGTAGCGTCGATGGTGATGAAGCCGCGGCGATGCGTTACACTGAAGCGAGAATGAGCAAAATTTGTCTGGAGATGGTCCGCGATATTAAAAAGGATACCGTCGACTTTATTCCTAACTATGATGGTGAAGAAGAAGAACCAACTGTCCTTCCTTCAAGAATTCCTAACCTTTTGATTAACGGATCAAATGGTATCGCTGTTGGTATGGCGACGAATATTCCTCCTCACAATTTAACAGAAGTTATTAATGCTTTAATCGCGATTTCTGAAAATGAAAATCTCACACCTTTAGAAATAATGACTAATTATCTCTATGGTCCAGATTTCCCAACCGGCGGTATTATTTTAGGTCGTTCCGGCATCAGAAAAGCTTATGAAACGGGGCAAGGTTCAATTACTATCCGTTCAAGAGCAGAAATTGAAGAGATGGCAAACGGTAAGAAGAGAATTATCGTTACGGAAATTCCTTATCAAGTCAATAAATCCGCGATGCTTGAAGCAATCGGTCACTTAGTCCATAACAAGGTTATCGAAGGCATTACCGATATCCGCGATGAATCAAATAAAGAAGGTATCCGCGTCGTCATCGAATTAAGAAAAGATGTCGTCCCGGAAGTAGTCCTTAATCAGTTATTCAAAAACTCTCAATTACAAACTTCCTTTGGCATCATTATGCTTTGCCTTGTCGGAGGAGAACCAAAGATTTTGCCGATTAATAAAATCTTAAAACACTATCTCGATTTCCAATGCGAAGTTATCGAAAGAAGAACTCGTTACGATTTAAAGAAAGCTCTAGATCAATTACATATCCTCGAAGGTTTATTAATCGCTATTGATAATATTGATGAGGTTGTTTCAATTATCCGTAATGCGAGAACAACTGACGAAGCTAAGAGCAAATTAATGGAGAGATTCTCTTTATCCGAAGCTCAAACAAAAGCTATTCTCGATATGAGATTAGCTAGACTTGTCGGATTAGAAAAAGACAATATTGAAAGCAATATCCAAGCGTTACATACAGAAATTGATCGCCTTCAATATATTCTTTCTTCTCATGAACATATCTTGGCAACAGTTATTGAAGAATTAAAAGAAATCAAAGAGAAATACGGCGATGAAAGAAAAACTGAAATCTCTAATGAAAACAGCGATATCGATGATGAAGATTTAATCCCGAAGGAAGATATCGTTATTTCCTTAACCGAATCTGGTTATATTAAGAGAATGAACGTCGATACTTTCAAAGTTCAAAACCGCGGCGGTGTTGGTGTTTCCGGCGGTAAGATGAATAAAGAAGATGTTACATCCATCATCACTTATTCTAAAACTCATACCGATTTACTCTTCTTTACGTCAGTTGGTAAGGTTTATCGCTTAAGAGGTTATAAAGTTCCAGAATTCTCTAGAACTAGCAAGGGTATTCCAGTTCAAAATCTCTTAGCTTTAGAAGATAATGAAAAAGTTTTAGCCATTATCAATGTCGATGATTATAATGAGAATGCTTACCTCTTCTTCGCTACGAGAAAAGGTGTAGTTAAAAAGACTTCTTTGATGGAATTTGAATCAATTCGTCAAAATGGTAAGATTGCTATCTCAATGAGAGATGGCGATGAATTAATCGGTGTTAAGTTAACTGATGGTCATGCTTTAATCTCCTTAGCTAGCGATAATAATAAGATGGTTACCTTCCATGAAGAAGACGTTAGAGAAATGGGCAGAATGGCTGCCGGCGTCAAAGGTATGGATATCGGTGAAAACGATAACGTCATCTCGATTACCACCTCATTAGAAGGAAAGTATATCTTAGCTTTATCCGAAAAAGGATATGGAAAGATGTCACCTCTTGAAGATTACCGTTTAACCTCAAGAGGATCAAAAGGTGTCTTGACGATGAACATCAGCGAAAGAAATGGTAAATTAGTCGCAACCCGCGCAGTTAATGGTGATGAAGATATTATTATCATTACTAAATTAGGTGTAGTCATTAGAACGTCATTATCACAAGTCGCTATTTCTGGAAGAAATACTTTAGGCGTTAAGATTATCCGCCTCAGAGATGACGAAAGCGTCGCTTCCTTAACAACTATTGAACATGAAGACGAAGAAGTCTTAGATGAAGCAAATCAAACAAATCAGGAAAATACTCAGAAAGAGGAATAAAAAATGTTAGACATTAAATTTGTAAGAGAACATCCGGATATTGTAAAAGAAAATATCAAAAAGAAATTCGAAGATCACAAATTGCCTTTAGTTGATGAAGTTATTGACCTTGATAAGAAAATCCGCGATTTAAAAAACACCGGCGGAGACTTAAGAGCAGAAAAAAATTCTCTTTCAACTAAAATCGGTTCGTTGATGAGAGAAAAGAAACTTGCCGAAGTTGAAGAAATTAAAAAGAGAGTTGTCGAAATCAATAATCAATTAGTCGATATAGAAAAAGAAGAAGGCGTTTTAACAGAAGAGTTAACTAAAAAGATGATGGTCATTCCAAACATCATCGATAAGAGCGTACCTATAGGAAAAGACGATTCTGAAAACGTTGAATTACAAAGATTTGGTGAACCAGAAGAAAAGCCTTTTGAAGTTCCTTATCATGTCGATATCTTAGAAAAACTCGACGGAATTGATCTCGACTCCGCGCGCAAGGTAGCCGGAAATGGTTTCTATTATCTCACCGGCGATATCGCAAGACTCCATTCAGCTGTCTTAACATACGCCCGCGATTTCATGATTAATAAAGGATTTACTTATGTTATTCCTCCATTCATGATTCACGGAAACGTCGTTAACGGCGTTATGTCCTTTGATGAAATGGATCAAATGATGTACAAAATTGAAGGTGAAGATCTCTATTTAATCGGCACTAGTGAACACTCGATGATTGGTAGATTTATCGACACCATCATCGATAAGAATAAATTACCTTTAACCTTAACTAGCTACTCACCTTGCTTTAGAAAAGAAAAAGGTGCTCACGGCATCGAAGAAAGAGGTATTTACCGGATTCACCAATTTGAAAAACAAGAAATGATCGTTATCTGCGAACCAGAAGATAGCATGGAATGGTTCAATAAGCTTTGGTCATATACTGTCGAATTATTTAGAAGCTTAGATATTCCTGTTAGAACAATTGAATGCTGCTCCGGTGATTTAGCTGATTTAAAGGTTAAGTCAATCGATGTCGAAGCTTGGTCTCCACGTCAAAAGAAATACTTTGAAGTCGGTTCTTGCTCAAATTTAGGCGATGCTCAAGCGAGAAGATTAAAAATTAGAATTAAAGGCGATAAAGGAAATTATTTCGCTCATACTTTAAATAATACTGTTATCGCTCCTCCAAGAATGTTAATCGCTTTTATTGAAAATCACCTTAATGAAGACGGCTCTGTTGATATTCCAGAAGTCTTAAGACCTTATATGGGCGGCAAGAGCAAAATTGAAGTTAAAAAATAAAAGTTTCATTAATTGCTAAAACTCAATAAGACCTGTAAAAAAGCAGGTCTTTTTAATTTGTTTTGTTTTTATAAAAATAGTTAGGTTAAGTATCGGTGTTTCGTATCAAAAAAGGCTTTTTTGTGGATAAAAAATAATTGGTTAAAAATTATTAGTATTTATTTAGTATAAAAAAAGTTAATACTTTATATAAATATAAAGTATTAATATTTTTTAAAAATAATAAAAACCGTTTTATTCTTCCCATTGTTATTCACGTGTGATAAGATAGCCTTACTGAAACGGAAGGGAATAACCCGAAAAAGATGAAAGGGATTATATTTTTCTATTCTTTTAATGACCTTTACGTTTCGAGAAAGAAGGGTTCATTATGAAAATCATTAAGCGCAGCGGAGCCGAAGTTCAATTCGATATCCAAAAGATTATCAACGCTATTCAGGGAGCAAACCACGAGGTTACCCCAACTAAAAGATTATCTGATGAAGATGTTTTAAGTTGCGCGGAAAACGTTGAAAAGCTCTGCTTAGAAAAAGGAAGAATTCTGACAGTTGAAGAAGTTCAAGACCTCGTCGAAAATCAGATAATGGACCATAAAGCATTTGAAGTTGCTCGTAAATATATTACTTATCGTTATCAACGCGCGTTAGCTAGAAAAGCTAATACGACCGATCAACAAATCTTAACATTGCTCGAATGCAACAATGAGGATGTTAAAGAAGAGAACTCAAATAAGAATCCAACGGTTAACTCTGTTCAAAGAGACTATATGGCCGGTGAAGTAAGTAAAGATATCACAAAGAGAATTTTACTTCCAAAAGATATCGTTGAAGCGCATGAACAAGGTATCATTCACTTCCACGATGCTGACTACTTTGCTCAACATATGCATAACTGCGATTTAGTTAACCTCGAAGATATGTTACAAAACGGAACTGTTATCTCGGGGACGATGATTGAAAAACCAAAGTCATTCTCAACGGCTTGTAACATTGCAACACAGATTATCGCTCAAGTCGCATCAAACCAATATGGTGGACAATCGATTTCTATCACTCACTTAGCTCCATTTGTCGAAGTTTCTCGTCAGAAGATTAGAAAAGCTGTCGAAGAAGAATTCGCAGGTGTCGATGTTACAAGAGAACATATTGAAGAAGTCATCGCTAAGAGATTAAATGAAGAAATAAAAAGAGGTGTCCAAACTATCCAATATCAGATAGTCACCTTATTAACAACAAATGGACAAGCACCGTTCGTCACAATCTTCATGTATCTCAATGAAGCGAGATCAGAACAAGAAAAGAAAGATATCGCTTTAATAACTGAAGAGATTTTAAGGCAGAGAATTCAAGGCGTTAAAAACGAAAAAGGTGTCTGGATTACTCCGGCATTCCCTAAACTAATCTATGTTTTGGAACCAGACAATATCGATCCAGGTACACCTTATTACTACCTCACTGAATTAGCGGCAAAGTGCACAGCTAGAAGAATGGTTCCAGATTATATTTCTGAAAAGATTATGCTCGAATTAAAACAAGGTAACTGCTACACCTGCATGGGCTGCCGTTCCTTCTTGACACCTTATAAGAATGAAAAAGGTCAATATCAATTCTATGGACGTTTTAATCAAGGCGTAGTAACGATTAACCTCGTCGATGTCGCTTTATCTAGTAAAGGTGATTTTAATTCGTTCTGGAAGATTTTTGATGAAAGACTTGATCTTTGCTACCGGGCATTGATGTGTCGTCACAACCGCTTAAAAGGAACTAAATCAGATGTCGCTCCAATCCTTTGGCAATATGGAGCCTTAGCTAGATTGAAGAAAGGCGAAACCATCGATAAACTCCTTTATAACGGATATTCAACTATTTCTTTAGGTTATGCTGGATTATACGAATGCGTTAAGTATATGACTGGAAAATCACATACTGATCCAGAAGCGACACCATTTGCCTTAAAAGTCATGCAACATATGAATGATGCTTGCGCAAATTGGAAAGCAAAAGAACATATCGATTTCTCGCTTTACGGAACACCGCTTGAATCAACTACTTATAAGTTCGCAAAATGCTTGCAGAAGAGATTCGGTATCATCAAAGGTATAACCGATAAAAACTATATCACCAATTCTTATCATATCGTTGTTTCTGAACACATTGATGCTTTCAAGAAACTTGAATTTGAATCGCAGTTCCAAAGATTATCACCAGGCGGAGCAATTTCTTATATTGAAGTTCCAAATATGGAAAACAATATCCCAGCAGTATTAAAAGTTATTCGCTATATCTATGATCACATCATGTATGCAGAACTTAATACTAAATCGGATTATTGCCAAGTCTGCGGATACAATGGTGAAATTCAAATTAAAGAAGATAAAGATGGAAAATTATTCTGGGAATGCCCTCAATGTGGAAACAGAGATCAAAGCAAGATGAATGTCGCTAGAAGAACCTGCGGATATATCGGTTCTCAATTCTGGAACCAAGGACGTACTCAGGAAATCAGAGATAGGGTATTGCATTTATAATGTATTACGGAAATATCAAAAACTGTGATGTTGCAGATGGATTAGGTGTTAGAGTATCTCTGTTTGTCTCGGGATGCCGTAATCACTGCAAAGGTTGCTTTAATGAACAGACCTGGGATTTCCATTATGGTGATTTATATACTCAAGAAGTTGAAGATTACATAATAGACTTACTTAAACCTGATTATATTGATGGCTTTACTTTATTAGGTGGCGAACCTTTTGAAGAAGAAAACCAAGAAACGGTCTGCAAGTTATTAAAAAGAATTAAAGAAACATATCCAGCTAAAAGCATTTGGTGCTATACCGGATATATTCTCGATCAAGATATTTTGCCAAAAGACGGCAGAAAGCATACAAAGTTTACCGATGAGATATTGTCTTATATAGATGTATTAGTCGATGGACCATTTATCGAAAGTAAGAGAAATCTAATGCTTGAATATCGCGGATCAGAAAATCAAAGATTAATCGATTTGTCATCAACTTTAAAAGAAAAAAGAATTATTCCTTATATTGTTAAACAAACTTCTATGGATTAAGAGAGCGCTTTGCTCTCTTTTCTTTTTGGTTTACATTTGTTAGGATAAAATCAAGAACAGAGATATTATGATAAAAAGATATAAAGAGTATATTCAGGAAGCTCTAGTTGAACTGTTAAAGAAACAATCAATAAAGGATATAAGCATTACTGATTTAACAGAAAAAGCTGGGATAGCTAGATCGACATTTTACCGTTATTATTCATCGCTTGATGAAGTTATTGATGACTATATTTTGGCTATTTTCTCAAAGATGCGTAAAGAAAAATCCTTTAATTTTAATGTTCAATCAACCATAAGAGGATTTTTAGAAATTTTTTATGATTATCGTGATTTTTTCCGTTTACTCGCGCGAAGAGGATTATTAGAGAGCGTTGAAAGATTTTTATTCAAAGTTTGCTATGAAGGAATAAAAGATCTCGGTAAAAACTCTCAACTTAATGAATTAGAAGCTTATTATTATGGGGGAGCGAGTTCGTGGTTTATCATCGGAATCATTATTGATGATTATAAAGTTCCAATTGAAGAAGCGGAAAAAAAGTTAGGTAGTCTATTAATGGGCGATACTAAGAAGAGATTAGACGATATAAAAACATCAAGGGATTAGCCTTGATGTTTCTTTTTTTATTTTCTGCTGGCAAAGTAATTTTTATAGAATTGGTATAAATAACTTGGTTCAGCGTTTTCGGTACCTACTTGACTATAAGTATTAACGATTTCTTCGTATGTCGCAGTTGATAAATCTACTGGTTTTAAGTTTAATTCATAGATACCCCAAGAGCCACGAGTATTATTAGCAGGGATGATGTTATACATATATTTATTAGTTTTATATGTCCAAGAAGAGAATGACCAGCCGAGTTTTTCAAAGAAATCTAAAGTAGCTTGCCAATCACCTAAATCATTCCAAGCATTAAATTCCCCAATGTAAACAGGGACATCATAATCCATTAAATTATGTAATGCTTTATAGAAATAAAGGGTAGTTTCTTGAGATAAAACGGTTTGATTATAGATGTGATATTCATAGCAGACATTTTCCCAGCCATAAGTTCTTGGATTAACTCCGTGAATTGGGAAAGTGAAGCATTCCATAAAAATCATATGATTAGGGTCAACAGATCTTACGGCATCGTAGAGTTCATCATAATAATCAAAATTGATTTTTCCGGCATATTTACCAGGAGCGCGACGCGGTTCGTTAAGCAAATCGTAACCAGCGATAATTTTTTCATCTTTGAAATGTGTCGCGATTGTTTTCCAAAGATTAATAGTCTTTTCGCGGTATTCAGGAGTGGTGTATAAAGCCCATTGCGAATCATCACCGGAATGGATATCTTGGTTTTGTGAACCAATTGCTCCATGGAGATCGACAACGCAGTAGAGATTATATTTATTGCACATCTCGATTGCCCAATCTAATTTATCAAAACCGTTTTCTTTAATTGTTTCTCCATCGGTCATGATATTTAGATAACTAAAATTAATTCTAACTGTATTCATTCCTAAATCAGCGATAGTTTTAAAATCGTTTTCGGTAATGAAAGTATCGATATAGAGCTTTTCGACTGCATCAATTTGTTCAGCGGTTAAATTTGGATTGTCCGCCATAGCTTCTAAAGCTCTTTTTTGAGTATACAAACCTGTGTCGTAATCCCCAACTGTCGCAGAAGCCATCCATGCTTCTTGGACAAACCAGTCACCTAAATTGACACCTTCAAGCCTTAAAATGTTGCCTTCGCCATCATAGAGATTTGTACCTACCGCCTGGACATAACCATTAGGGTTATCTATTTTGTTAGGACGGTATGGATTTGGATCAATGAAGCAGAGAATAAAAAATCCAATGACAGGAATTAAGATAATTACAATCAAAATCCATAAAATTATTTTTAATACAAGTTTTACTTTGCTCTTTTTTACCATAAGTTAATCCCTCTTATATATCTTACATGTAATTATAATTTAATCATAAAATTTTAAATTTTACATTAATTATTATAAAAAGCTAATGCTTCATCTATCCATCCTTCGGCGTCTGTTCCGCTTCCTAATCCGAATCCATGGATACAGTTGACCATTTTGGAATTATA
Source organism: uncultured Bacilli bacterium (assembly GCA_944332525.1). Classification (GTDB taxonomy): domain Bacteria; phylum Bacillota_I; class Bacilli_A; order RFN20; family CAG-449; genus CALVJO01. The sequence goes on from CALVKD010000056.1 coordinate 36,837, forward strand.
AGAAATATTTAAATCTTTTAATGTATTTAAGTAATTGTAATAAGTATTACGTGAAAAATATTGATCATTAGAACATTGTCTAATGAAGGCTTTAGGAAAATCTTCATCAAGATAGTATTTATCATAGCCATAGATCATCATTGACATTCCTGGTTTTGGTAAGTTGTATTTTCCGTAACCATTATCCTTCATTGACCACATGTTAACGGTCATTCCTCCTGCTGAAAATCCTCCAATAATGTAGTTGTCAATTTCGACATTTAATTCTTTAGCATTATCAATTATAAATTGGATACCCTTAGCAACATCTTCCATTAAAGTTGGTAATGGTGTACCAAAATTATTTGAAACTCTATAAGTTAAACAAAAAGCAGTATAGCCTAATTCGTTAAAATAAGCCGCGGCAGGAAGAGATTCAAATGGAGTGCAAACAGAGGAAAAACCACCTCCCGCTAATAGTAAGACGAAAGGCTTTTTTTCATCGCTATGGAGACAGTAAAGAGAAGCCATATCTAAATCGGGATTAGATTGTCTTTCTTCTTCGCTATAGATTTCATAATGGATGGTTTCACCATTTTTGGCTTGGTTTGATAAAGCAGTTAAGCCATATACGCAATCATTAGGATTCCAAGCTTTTTGTGATATCTGTACGGTTTTAGGTGTTTCATTATATACCCATTCATTCCCAACTAACAAGTCATCAAAAATTCCTTGAAATTCTGGTAATTCAGCCATTTGATAAAAAGGCATATCAACAGAAATAACATTAGAATCAACACGTGCTTGTTGGCAGCTAATAAGCATTATGGAAGTTAAGCTGAGAAGAAATATGTTTTTTAATTCCATAGAATAATCCCCCCCATTACCTTAATTATAATTAAAATGTTTAATAAAATATAAACTGATTATAAAAAATATAGTTTAATTTTTTTATTACAGCTTCTACGATTGACTTAACTAATCTATAAGAGTAGAATAAATTTAGAATGGTTCTAAAAATGACAAAGCAGAGACAGTTGATTTATAACATTGTTAATTCAACACCAGATCACTTAAAAGTGGAAGAAATTTTCAATGAAGTTAAAAAAAATAATTCAACAATGGTATTTGCAACAGTCTATAACAGTTTAAACTATTTAGTAGAGAACGGATACATCAGAAGAATTAGAATTCCTGGCTTACCAGATCATTTTGATAGAAATATTCAACCGCATGATCATTTGTTATGTGAAAAATGTGGAAAATTGATTGATGTTCCAAGTCAAGAGGAAAAATTAAACTTCTTTGATGGAAAAGGTAATTATTACCATAAAAAACAAGTTCTATACTACGGAGTATGTTATCTTTGCCAAAAGAAACTTTAGAACAGTTCAGAAACTTAAGGTAGCATAGGAGGAGAATTTAAGTTTATGAAAACATTTAGATGCAAAGTCTGTGGACACGTTTTCCAATCAGATGAAGCTAATCCAATTTGCCCAGTTTGCAAAAAAGGCGGAGACGCTCTCGAAGTAATCGATGAAAAACCAACATTAAAAGGAACTCAAACAGAAAAGAATCTTCAAACAGCTTTTGCTGGTGAATCACAAGCTAGAAACAAATATACATATTTTGCTTCAGTTGCTAAAAAAGAAGGCTATGAACAAATCGCAGCTTTATTCTTAGAAACAGCTGATAACGAAAAAGAACACGCTAAATTATGGTTCAAGGCTTTAGGCGAATTAGGTTCAACAGCTGAAAACTTAAAAGCTGCAGCAGCTGGTGAAAACTATGAATGGACAGAAATGTACAAGGAATTTGCTGAAACAGCAGATAAAGAAGGTTTCCATGAATTAGCAGAACAATTCCGCGGTGTTGCTGCAATTGAAAAACATCACGAAGAAAGATATCTCGCGTTATTAAAGAATGTCGAAAATCTTGAAGTCTTTGCTAAGAAGACAGGCATCCATACTTGGAAATGCCGTAACTGCGGCTGCCTCGTCATTGCAAGCGAAGCACCAAAAATTTGCCCAGTTTGCTTACATCCACAAGCATACTTTGAACTTGCAGACGCAAATAACTATTAATATTCTCTTTGTAGATAATTGGCATGGCTTCGGCCATGCTTTTTTATTAAAAATTAATCAAAAAACAAAAAAAAGGATTAGATTTATTTAAAAAATATAAACACATGACTATAAGTGCTAAAAATAATGTTGACTTTTTATCAATATACTTTATATCATGAGGTTAGAAAAGAAGTATATTACACGAGTTCTAAAACTGAAGAAGAGGCGGAGATAACCGAAGTTACGTGAAGTAATAATCTTCAGAAAAAGGAACTAGGTGTTTTAGAAAAAGACTCCTCGTAGAGAAAAAATATTGTCTTGAAAGGAACGAGGAGTTTTTTTATACTTTAAATATATAGAAGAGGTAATGGTATGGATAATATTTTTTTAGAAGGCGAAGTCTCATACGATGAGAAATATCTTTTAAAAACGAATACTTCGCTTATGAAACAAGCCTTATTACCATTTATTATAAGTGCGGTTATCTGTCTATTAGCTATTGTTTTTATTTCTGCTAGTAGCGTTAATAAATTGTTTATTATAATACCGGTTTGCATAATTATATTCTTAGTAATTTTAGTAATTATTTATTTTTATAGTATTAAAACGGCAGTTAAGGATTCGCTTACTACTAAACCTAATAGCAAATTAATATACCGTTTTTCTTATGATAATTTTTCCGGAGAATTGATTTCTGATACATCAAAATTTTCTTTTGAGAAAAAGTATGATGAAATTAAAAGAATGCTGACGGATAAAGATAATATTTACATCTTTTTTTATGATGTTGTTATAGCTTTAGAAAAAAAGAATGTTTCACCGCATCAAGAAGCTATTTTGAAAACGTTGATTAAAAGCAATAAAATATCGGTGACGAAGGATGGAATTTATTATTCGTTAATTATTCTTTTTGTATTGTCATTGCTCACACCTTTTATAGGTATCATTTTGATAAGTTTGATGGTCGCTTCTTCACCAATCCCAGAATTTCCGTATCTAACATTAAAATACATTTATATTTTCTTCTTTTTATTAATCATTCCGGCTTTGTCTATTATCTTAGGAATAATCCTTAGAAAAAGATACCGTTGCAAGAAGAATTTAATTGGAGGAATTATTATGTTTATAATAACCTTCATATTTGCCTCGATGAGTTTTTCTCCTGAAGCAGCAATTAAGACTGATTTTAAATATGTAGATGAAGTTTCCGAAATCGTTCATTTAGATTTTCCAAAGGAAGGGTACTGCGATTATTTGGTAATTGACGGGAATGAAAATTTTCAAATGATGGTAAGATTTTCTGATCCAAGCGAAGTGATGAAAGTAATTAATGCCTCATCGTTTACTAAACAGTTAGAACCTGTGATATATATGAATTTGCCAGTATATTATCAGCTAACCATCAAAGACTATGATTATTATTTAGTCTATGATGCCGATAATAGACTTTACAATGAATCAATTGATGGTGAAAGTTATGTTCTCTGCTATAAAGAGACAACAAATCTTCTTTATTGTTTTAGCCTTAATCGTTAAATTTTCAAAATTTAGAGCAAAAATAGGTAAAATTTATCCTGAAAAAGCAAAAAACAGTAAAAAAATTAAAAAAGTTATTGACATGTACATATAATTTTATCCAAGGGTATTGCTATTTCTAATAAAATCATTTAATATGCAAGTGTAAGGACAAGCTATCAAACTTCACATCAATAAGGTTCTTATCTTAGCAATGGTTAGTAAAAAGAATTGACAGATTATCGAGAGATTGGTAATCAAATAAAAAGTAACAAGATTTGCTTAGAGAATAAAATTATTGAATCTTGATGTGATGTCGAATAGGGCTCCTAGTTCAATTAGCAAGAAGTGAAGAGGTTATGAACTAGGAGTTTTTTTATGGAATAATTTATTAAAATAAAACAAAAAAAGAGAGCCCTTACCCTTTGAGCTCTCTTTCTAACTTCCAAGAGGGGATTAATCTTGAAAGTTAATTAGGTATGAAATGAAGACAGGGATAACTATGGAGTTTTATTGTGATTATAAATCCTGTCCTCTTTCAACTATATCATAAATGTAACTATATATTTTATCAACAAATGTCAATAATTTTTAAGAAAAACATTTATGCTTTTTATAAAAAAAGTAAATAACTACAAAAATCTTATAAATTTTGATGAAAATTTATCGTAAAAATTTAATTTGCGTTTGCTGATGGTTATTTTTTCTTAAAAGATTGTAGGCAATATAATATTATTTACCTGCCAGAATTTTTGTTGCTGTCTTTTTCTCAATTGTAATATTTTCGTAGACGCGAATACCTCCTTCATCTAATTGTGCTTGCGCTAAAAGACCAACTTTGATGACTGGATTTGCTGGTAAGTGGAAAAAACGCATCATATAGAAATTAATTCCATCTAATGAGTAATGAAACCCGAAATTATTGACGACGCGGCAAACTTGTAACCAAGCTGTATTTCCATCAAGATTGCAGCCATTGGCGTCATCTGAATCACCTTTAGTAACGACGCTTACCGCGGCATGCGTTCCAAAATCGGTCAATTCAAAACAGCATTTTAAATCTTTCAAAACCATAACTGAGGCAGAGTCATAAGTATCTTTAAAGGCATGGGATACTTTGACTTTAAGAACAAAGTCACCCTCTATTTCGGTATAATAAAATGGTGCATTACATAGCGATTCTGGGAGAATTCCTTCCTGACATTCATCAATGCCTCCGCAGAAAAAATCTGTCTTGGCCGGCGCCATAATTTCAATACGCTCGCCCTGCTGGCTTATTGAACTTTTATTTAGCCACTTAAAATCCATGATAATTAACCCACCGATGTTTTCAAAATTATAACATTCATACTTTCTTAAACAAAGGTATGATTATGCCTAAAAATTGCATTATTTACCCAATTTACTAATTTTACCTGGAGTAGTCTTGTAAGATTTTTTAAATTGACGACTAAAATAATTTACGGAATTAAATTCGCAAAGGGGGGGACTTATTTCTAGAATAGTATGAGTATTTTCACTAAGCATTTTATGTGCTATTTATAATCTGTATTGAATAAGTATTTCAATTGGCGAGCAACCTAAATAGATATTAAAGCAGCGTTCTGCTTCACTACGACTGATATTAGCAACTTTTGCAATTTCTTTTATGTTACTTTTCTCATATAGTTTTCATAGATGTATGAGAGTATTTTTTGCATACGGATTTGATGTTTAATTTGCATCCGCGGAAATTTTATTTTTGGCAAACAATCTAATTTTAAAAAGATATATTCTAAAAATTGGCTTAGATTGCGTTGTACTTCCATTTCTTATCCATTGTCATGCTTGATAAATAAATGATAAGTTTCCTGAATTAATATATTAATTTCATCAAAACACTTATCATCTTTGCGAAAGATAATAAACGGCAAATTATCGCAGTTTAAAATTGGAATAAGGTATTTTTTATAAATTAAACTGTGTTCAGATGCGACAAAAATACTAGAAAAAACAATGATAGGAACAGGATTTGGACTAGTGCCGGATATTTGTCTAACCTTATGAAGAATATTTCCGTTGATAAAAATACTATCACCGACATTTAACGTAATCTATTGTTGATCAATTTGATATTCTAAAGGATTATTCAAAGCAGTAGCTATTTCAAAGTCAGGATGCCAATGAAAAGGACCTTCCCAGTTTGTTAATTCTTCTAATTCATTTTGATAATAAGCAACTGGAAAGTCAGAATTTTTATGTATATCTTGTTCTAATAATTGATGATCAAGTAGTATAGACATATTAAATTTATATAGCATAAATTCTTCTGTTAAATAAAAAAAGCAGCATGTCTTTGAAGTGCTAGTGTAAAAGTGGACAAGGGTAAAAAAGCCCCATCCACTTTTTTCTTTGTTATTCTATTAAAAAGGAGGATCTATCATGGCAAGACAAAAAGGAACAAAAAATAATATGCGTTCTCCA
>CALVKD010000057.1 GCA_944332525.1 uncultured Bacilli bacterium
TTACATCAATTATTATAATTACGAACGTCCAATGTACTGTCTTAAATACAAAACCCCACATCAGTATAAAACTGACATGGGGTATTGATGCTTTTTTAAACTGTCTACTTTTTGTTGACTAGTTCATCTTTTGCTGCTTTAAATTATTCATTACTTAATGATTATTCTAATTCAATCGTGGCAGGTGGTTTGCTTGTCACATCGTAAAGAACGCGGTTAACATTATTAACTTCATTAACAATTCTTCTTGAGACTGTATCGAGGACGGAATAAGGAATTTTTGCATAATCCGCGGTCATTCCATCAATTGAAGTGACCGCGCGAATGATAACGGCATAGAAATAAGATCTCTGATCACCCATAACACCGACAGTTCGGAAATCCGGTAAAGCGGTAAAATACTGCCAAATATCTCTTTCTAAATGAGCATTCTTTATTTCTTCGCGAAGAATTAAGTCAGATTTTCTGACAATTTCTAGTTTCTCAGGAGTAATCTCTCCAATAATTCTAATCCCGAGACCAGGACCAGGGAAAGGTTGACGATAGATAAAATCTTCATCGATTCCTAGTTTTAAACCTAACTGGCGAACTTCATCTTTAAATAAAGTATTTAAAGGTTCAACTAGTTTAAATTTCATGTCTTTTGGCAAGCCTCCGACATTATGATGAGATTTAATTGTCTGCGCGGTTTTTGTCCCGGATTCAATTACATCAGTATAGAGGGTACCTTGACCTAAAAAGGCGAAATCACCTAGTTTAGCAGATTCTTCATCAAAGACTCTAATAAATTCATTACCGATGATTTTTCTCTTTTTTTCTGGTTCGGTGACACCTTTAAGAGCATCGAGAAAACGTTTAGAAGCATCGATTTTGATAACTTTAATATTAAACTTTCGATCAAAGCGTTCCATTACTTCGTTAGCTTCGTTTTCTCTTAGTAGTCCATGATCGATAAACATGCAGGTGAGATTATTCCCGATTGCCTTGTTAATAACAACCGCGGCAACGGTTGAATCAACACCTCCAGAGATACCGAGCAAGACTTTTTCTGAGCCTACTTTTTCTTTGATTTCCTTAATCTTTTCTTCGATAAATGTATCCATCGTGTAATTAGGATTACATTGGCAAATATTGAAAATAAAATTATGAATTATTTGTAAACCATATTGGCTATTTCTTACTTCTGGATGGAATTGAACAGCATAAATATTTCTTTTTTCATCAGCAATCGCGGCATATTTAGTCGTTTCTGAAGAAGCTAATAAAGTAAAACCTTCAGGAAGTGAATTAACTTTATCTCCATGAGACATCCAAACAATTTGCTTTTCTGGAGTATCGATAAAAAGTTTAGATTTATTAACAACTTTTATCTCTCTTCCTCCATATTCTCTTTCTTGAGAAGGAATAATTTCTGCTTTGTTTAGATAGGAAATTAACTGCATTCCGTAGCAAATTCCTAAAACCGGTACACCTAAAGAAAATATTCCTTTATCGACCATAAAAGAATTTTTATCATAGGCAGAATTAGGCCCACCTGAAAGAATAATCCCTTTTAATGAATGGTACTTTTTGATTTCTTCCGCGGTCGTGGAATAAGTCAATAATAAAGAATAAACATGTTGATCGCGTATGCGACGGCATATTAACTGGTTATATTGACTGCCGAAGTCAAGGACAATAATTAAATCGGATTTCATAACTATTTTGTGTAATTAGGTGCTTCAACGGTAATTTCAACATCGTGAGGATGGCTTTCTTTAAGGCCGGCATTAGTAATTTTAACAAAATGAGGATTCTCTTGAAGAGCTTTGATATTCTTAGCTCCGCAGTAACCCATGCCTGAACGGATACCTCCGCAAAGCTGATAAATCGTATCAGCTAATTCGCCTTTATACGCTACTCTACCTTCAATTCCTTCTGGAACTAGTTTCTTTGTTTCAACATTTTTGCTTTGGAAATAACGATCAGCTGAGCCTCTCTTCATCGCAACTAATGAACCCATGCCGACATAGGTTTTAAATCTTCTGCCTTGGTAGACGATTTCTTCACCAGGTGCTTCTTTAGTTCCGGCTAAAAGAGAACCGAGCATAACTAAATTAGCCCCGCAGGCTAAGGCTTTAACGATATCACCAGAATATTTAATTCCGCCATCAGCAATAACCGGAATATCTTTAGTTTTTGCGTAGCTTACAACATCGAGAATAGCTGAAATTTGTGGAACTCCAACGCCAGCGACAATTCTAGTCGTGCAAATTGATCCTGGACCAATTCCGACTTTTAAGCAATCAGCTCCAGCCGCGATTAAATCTTTCGCAGCTTCTTTAGTAACGATATTACCGACGATAACCGGCAAAGATGGATAAGCTTTTTTGATCTTTTTAACTAATTCAATAACGTTTTTACTATGCCCATGCGCTGAATCAATAGTGATAACATCGACATTGGCTTTGACTAAAGCTGCAACGCGGTCAAGAGCTTCATCGTTAACGCCAATTGCCGCTCCGCAACGCAATCTTCCGTCTTTATCTTTGCAAGCATTAGGAAAGTTCTTAGCGTTATCAATATCTTTAGAAGTAATTAAACCTTTAAGAATAAAATTATCATCGACGATAGGCAGTTTTTCAATTCTGTGTTCCCAAAGGATACGTTTAGCTTGATCAAGGGTTACTCCGACTTTCGCAGTTACTAATCCTTCTTTTGTCATTATATCTGACACAGGTAATGAGGAGTCCTTCGATAGATATTTAATATCGCGGTTTGTGATAATTCCAACTAATTTTTTGTTTTCATCAACAACAGGTAATCCGGATATTTTATAGGTTGCTAAAATGTGTTCAGCTTCGGCAATTGTTTGATCAGGGTTAAGAGTAATAGGATCAGAAATCATTCCGGATTCGTTTCTTTTAACTAATTCAACTTCATAAGCTTGTTTTTCGATGGACATATTTTTATGGATAAATCCGATGCCACCTTCCCTTGCTAAAGCGATTGCCATTTTTGATTCAGTAACTGTATCCATAGCTGCTGAAACGATAGGTACATTGAGTTCAATGTCTTTTGTAAGTTTGGTTTTCAGAGAAATTTCACGAGGTAAGACTTCGCTCCGTTGAGGGATAAGTAAGATGTCATCGAAGGTTAAACCTTCCACTAAATTAATGAGATTTTCCATGGTTCCTCCTAAAAATGGGTATAATAAAAGACATCGCATTCAAAACGCGATGTCTCTTATTAGTCATAAAAAATGTTTTGCCTTTTAAATTCTAGACCAATTTTAATAGCCAAAAACTTTTTTTTCATGACTCCCCTTTATTGTTACTATTGTAAGTACCTTTTGTTCATTTAACAAGAGAAAAAGTAATTTATTTAAATTTAGATAACCTATTATTAAAAAAAGAAAACTTGTTGCAACACAGATAATACAATATACTTATATTATAAACGGGTGGGGGTCAATCATATTGATAAATTATTGAATAGTATTAAAACGAATTTATTGCTGATCGCTGGTATTTCTTTTCTGTTTGTACCTCTAATTTTGGAATGTATTCCTGTTTCTGTCGGTATTGTTGATCATGTTACAGCAAATGAAACAATTACTAGATATTATGGATATTTTTCTTTAAATGTTTATGATTCAGGAACAGTTTATCCGATAATTACAGCTATTGCGACTATTGTAGCTTTGATTTTAGGAATAGCGTCTTTGATAGTTAAATCAAAAATATTATCACTTGTCGCCGCGGGAATTTTATTAGTATCAATCGTTTGCACTATTATTTTGATAAATTATGCAATTATTTCGGTATTTACAATCACAATTTTAGTTCTTACGATATTGTCTATGATTTTATTTGTGATAAGTGCTTTCAAAAAATTTAAAAAGTAAAAAATAAATCAGTTAATAATTTAAGTGAACCGTTTTTTATGGTTAGAATAAAAGTCTGTTCAAAGCAGCTACTAGATAATTTATTGTATCGCTTGGTAAAAGGGATAATTCATTAATATCTTCTTCTGCTAATTCGCCGGCTAAGCCGTTAATATAACATCCAGCAGCCGAGGCCATTAATATGTTATTTCTTTTTTGACTTACTAAAGCTCCAATTATTCCAGATAAAACATCACCTGATCCTCCAACAGCCATACCAGGACATCCTCTATTAGAAAGATATAGGTTTTCACCATCAGTGATGATAGTTGTATTACTTTTGAGAACTAAAGTGAGTTGATATTTTTTTGCAAATTCTTTAGCGATTTCACAAGGGGAAGATAATATTTCATCTATTGTTAATGAGGATAACCTACTAAATTCTTTGATATGAGGGGTAATAATTAACTGGCATTTTTTATTTAAAATAATCGATTTATTAAGATTTGCTAAAGCGTTTAAAGCATCAGCGTCTAACAATAATGTTCCAGTATAATTTTCTAAAAGAAAAGTAACTAATTTTTGAGTTTCCTGATTGTTTGTCAATCCCATGCCGCAGACGCAGACAGGAGAATTAGTTAACAAAACGGTTATTTCTTGTGGGTTAAATAATATATGACCAGCGATTTCACTTAAAGGGAAGAATGTTGCTTCTAGTAGATGCGGTAAAATTGCTTCTTTTAAAGTTTTTGGAGCGGCTAGTTTAATAACTCCGGCTCCGCTTCTTAATGCTGAAACGGCCATGTTGCAAAGTTTAATCGCTCCTTGATAATTTTCTGATCCACCGATTAAAGATAAGTATCCGTAATTTCCTTTGTTAGAATAATGCGGTCTTTTTCCAATAAATTTTTTTATATCCTCATCGGTTAGTAAATAATACGGATTGGAATCAAGTTTTATAGAAGTTCCTAAATTAATTTTTTCTTTCATTACATCGTCGGCCATATTCAAAAAATGACCAGGTTTATAATAAGATAAAGAACATGTTAGATTTGATTTTACAGCAAGTTTTCCTAATCCATTTGTTCCGTTTAATCCCGAGTTGATATCAATAGAAATAATTCTTGCAGATGAAGCATTTATTTTATTGATTACATCCGATATTTCTTCTTTAAGAGGTGGATGAAACCCAATTCCTAATAATCCATCAACAATTACATCATATTTTTTAAAATCATCATTAAGAGAAATTTGCTTGATATTATTTTCTTCAGTCAATTTGAAAAAATATTCATTTGCTTGGCTTTTATTTCCGTTTGTTCGATAGATATCAACATCATAATTATTTTCTTTCAATAATAAAGAAAGAGCTAAACCATCTGCTCCATTATTCCCGTTTCCAACGGCGATTAGAATTTTTCCGGTGAATGAAATATTATGGAAAAGCAAATTAGCTGCTTCTTTGATTAAATTGATTTCACCTTTTGCCGCGGATGTTTCTTTATCACTTTTTCTTAATTCTTCTATTGGAGCAACTGGAATCATAATTTTACCTCTTATTTAATTATAAATTATATCGATAGATTTTAAGCAAAAGGATATAACAATATTTTACTAGTTAATGGTTATCTTAAAAATAGCCTCTGCCTATTTTGCAGTAAATAGTTTATAATAAAAGAAACATAGGAGGAACAATTTCATGTTAAGTGAAAAGGTTAAAACACTACTCAATGAGCAAATTAATAAAGAGCTCTATTCCGCATATCTCTATTTAGAGTTTTCTAATTATTATCAAGAAGAAGGCTTAGAAGGCTTTGCTAATTGGTATTATGTCCAAGCTCAAGAAGAAAGAGATCATGCGATGTTAATGCTCAAATATTTGCAAAATAATTCTTGCCATATCACTCTCGAAACCATTGAAAAACCAGATAAGGTTATGAAATCTTTAAAAGATCCATTAGTTTTTGGACTTGAACATGAACAATATGTCACATCATTAATTCATGATATTTATGATGCTGCACATGATGATAAAGATTACCGTACAATGCAGTTCTTAGATTGGTTTGTTAAAGAACAAGGTGAAGAAGAAAAGAATTCTGAAGATATGATTAGAAAATATGAACTCTTTGGAAATGACCCAAGATCACTTTATCTCCTTGATAGTGAGCTCAAGAGCAGAACTTATCAAGCACCTAGCCTCACTCTTGATTAATAAAAAAAGCTATTACCGAATTTGGTAATAGCTATTTTTTATTTATCCTTGTTTTGCTCGCTGTAAGGAGCGTTTCTAAATTGCTTTGGTGTCATTCCGACATATTTTTTAAATGTGTTTTGGAAATGGCTTTGACTTGAGAAGCAAAGATATGAAGCAATAGATGCGAGTGAACGTTTTGAATATCTTAAGAGATATTTCGCTTTGTTAATTTTTTCGCTCAACATATAATCAATTAAAGTTTGATTTGTTTCAGATTTGAATTTTGTTGAAAGGTAGCTGCGGTTAATTTTAAAGTTCTCAGCAATTTTTTCAACTCGTAAATCTTCATAGATATGAAGCTGAATATAATTTTTAACTTCAATAATCAATCTAGATAAATCTTCAGAATTCTTTAATAGATATACTTTATGAGCAAAATTAAAGACCATTTGATATTGCAAAGTATTGATACTTGTCTCATCGCTGAGCATTTCAACATGCTGGATGTATTGAGTGGCGATGTGATGAGCTTCTTCTGAGTTCATTCCTCCGCGAATAGCTGCTCTTGATACTAGTGTTGTTGCAATAATGAAGACATCTTTTAAGTGACGTAAGTGGTCTTTAGAGAATTGAGCAGGTATCAAATTGAAGAAAGAAGTAAAAATTGATTTAAGTTTTTCTTCTTCTCCAGAAGAAACGAGGCTAAGCATGAGATTTTCGTATTCAAAATTATTTAAGTCTCCGTCAATTTGAAAAGTATTTGGTGAAGAAAGTGATGTTCCGTCAAGAATATTGCTATCATCGATGATGATTTCACTTGGATTAAACTCCTCTCCTTTAAGCATATACATTAACATGCTGATAGCGTTATTCAAATCCTGGGTTTTATAAGAAGGTAATGACAATAATGTGGTGATTAAAGAATCATTGTCTTCGGGGTTTAAGTTCATCATTTTAAGAAGATGGATAACTTCTTCTCTTTTTTGAGGGACTTCGCTTGTCGGACCAATCGCTATTTTCTTACCGTCAAAATTTATGATTGCATAGTAGTAAAATGCTGGAGTAAAAAAATAAGTAACTTCATTGAATAATGATAAAATTTTATCGAGGAACGGCTCGATTGGATCTTTATCTAATTTATGAGAATTGAAGAAAATTGTAGTTAATCTTTTGTCTTCGTAAAGCCGAACTGGCAGCTTTATAGTTTTAGCCAAATTAGATAATAGATAGTCTAAGTTTACTGTCATAATAATTTATTCACTTCCTTTGAATAATTTTATTATACTACTTTTAATTTTACAATTGTGATATTAAGAAAAATAATTTTAATATTAAAAAAATATTTATGACACAAATAAAATTAAAAAAATCTAAGTCTTTTGCTAAATGGTTTAAAATAATTTAAATTGTTTTTTTGTTTTTATATAATGAAATTAGAAATAATAGGGAGTCAGTTATGGAAAGATTTTTTTATGAAATGACGCCGGAAACAAAAAAGGAAAATATAATAATTTTTAATGATATCCGGATTTCGGTTTTATTGCCAAACTTACTAAGAATTGAAAAACAACCATTTACGGATGATGCGACTCAGATAGTTATTAACCGCGATTTTGCTGTTAATAAATTTTCGATTGAACACATAAAGAATATACTTTCTTTGACCACAGAAGAAGTAGAATTTTATATCGATTTGAAAAAAGGTGTCGTTTTGAAAGTAAAATTTTTAAAAAGCGGAAATGAGGTTAAATATAATCCAAGAAATAATTTGTTAGGAACAACGAGAACATTAGACATGGTTAATGGCGAAACTCATTTGGATAAAGGGGTTTTGTCAACAGATGGATTAAGCATGGTCGATGATTCAAAATCTCTGCTATTGAAAGGTGAGAAGATATTACCGCGTCCAAAGTGTCAAGACTATTATTATTTTGCTTGTGAAGATTCGTTTGAAAAAGTTTTATATATGTATTATTCACTTACCGGTTTCACCCCGCTTATTCCTAAGTATGCTTTAGGAAATTGGTGGAGCAGATATAAAATTTATACTCAAGATGAATATTTAACCTTAATGAAAAAATTTAAACAAAAACGAATACCATTTACCATTGCTACAATTGATATGGATTGGCATTATGTCGATGTCATATCTAAATTTGGAAAAGAAGCTAAACCTCATGGCACGGATAATATAGTTGATAAATTTTATTATTCTTTAAGATTACCGGGATGGACAGGATATACATGGAATGAAGAACTTTTTCCTGATTATCAGAAATTTCTCAAAGAATTAAAGGCGATGAATTATCATATAACTTTAAATGTTCACCCATCGCAAGGTATTAGATTTTTTGAAAGACAATATGTTGATTTTGCAAAAAATATAGGAATTAATCCTGAAAGTAAGCAAGAGATTAAATTTCAAGTTGGAAATCAAAAATTCTGGGAAAATTATTTTGATTTATTACATCATCCTTATGAAAAAGATGGAGTTTCTTTTTGGTGGATTGATTGGCAGCAAGGGAAAAAGTCTGATGTTGAAGGCTTAGATCCGCTTTGGGCCTTAAATCATTATCACACTGTTGATATGCAAAGCGAAAAGAAACGGCCGTTAATCTTATCTCGCTATGCTGGGTTAGGGTCACATCGCTATCCTATTGGTTTTTCTGGAGATTCAATTATCTCCTGGGCGTCACTTAATTTCCAACCATATTTTACTAGCACTAGTTCTAATGCTGGTTATACTTGGTGGAGCCATGATATCGGAGGTCATCAAAGAGGTATTAAGGATGATGAGTTAGCTTTGAGATGGCTACAGTTAGGTGTGTTTTCACCGATTAATCGGCTTCATTCTACTTCAAATGAATTCATGGGAAAAGAACCATGGAAATATCAAAGTTATATTGAAAGAATAATGGAAAAATATCTACGCTTACGGCAAAGATTTATACCGTATCTCTATTCTTATAATTATCTGACTCATAAATATGGTAAGCCGTTAATTGAACCTTTATATTATCACGAAAAATATGAAGAAGTTATGAAATACCGAAATGAGTATTTCTTCGGTGATTTGTTAGTTATGCCGATTACTCATCGAATTGACAAAAAAACAGGTTTAGCTTATGAAGATGTCTATATTCCTGATGGAACTTACACAGATATTTTTAATAAAAGAATTTATCAGGGAGGTCATTATACTTTAGCGAGAGATTTAGATAATATAATAGTTTTGGCTAGAAGCGGCAGTATTATCCCTATTTATTTAGATGATGACAATACTCTTAATTATCAAAAAGGCTTAGAAATTAAACTTTTTCATGGTAATGGCAACTTCCTTTTCTATGATGATGAAGGTGATAATTTACCAGCTATTGATAGAAAATATGTGATTATTAAAATGAAACAAACTGAAAAGGATGGTCAAATTATTTTTTCAATGACAGCCGAGGGTGATAAAGAATTATTATCTCTTGAAAGAAAAATTAAGATTACATTTGAAGATGTTATAAAAGGAAAAATGCAATACGAAAATAAAGAATATGATTTAAATTCACTGATTATTAATTATCATGGACAAGAAGTTCAAATAGTTTTAAAAGATTACCAAGTTTTAGAAAATCTGCCGTACCGCGAAGAAGCGATTGATATTGTTTCTCGATATCAAATCAGCAATCAAAAAAAACTGAAGAAATATTTGCCGTTAGTAAATGATATTACTAAACCTCTTAAAAAAGAAAAAATCGATATGATTGCTATTGAGGAATTAAGAAAAATAAAAAGATGAATAATGAAAGTATTTATGGATTTGATTCTATAAATACTTTTTTATAAAAAGCCTAATCCTATAAAAGAATTAGGCTAAATATTTATTAAGTGAATTTTAAACTATAGCTATTTAATTAAAGAGTTGCTTTCCAAAGACCATGAAGATTGCAGTATTCATAAACTTCAAGAAGTTTTTCGCCTTCTGCGAGAACAAAGCAAGCTTTTGGCTCATCAGCAGGTGTAAGTTTTTTGATTCTAACACCATTTGTTGTTTCAATCGCGATAAATGAAATGAGGTGAGCTTCGGTCATTGGATGGAGAGTGCTGCCGACGACTACGTGAACAGTGTTACCTTCCATAGTAACCACTGGAACGTGTTTTTCTAAAGCGGCATCGACTGTATTAGGTGTTAATTCAGTCATAGTTTGTCCGCAGCAAGAAGGTGTGCAGCATGAAGCTTTTTCAACCATATAGACTAAGTTTTTGCATTTTTCACATAAATAGAATTTCATAATTATATTATTCTCCTTTGATACCTTAATTATATACAAATTAAGGGCTTAATTGATATCTTTTTTTGACTTATTAATCATTCTATAAATTTATATTGATTAGAGTATCTAAAAATTTGTCATCTTACAAAGAAATGTATTTTGATATATAATATTAGTAACGAGGGAGGCAATATTTTATGTCATATATAATTACGATTGGACGACAATATGGTTCAGGAGGACGTTATATTGCGCGGGAATTAGCAAAAAAATTAAAAATAAATTTCTATGATAATGAATTATTAATAAAAGCAGCTGAAAGAACAGGATTTTCAGTTGATTACATTAAAGCAAATGAAGAAAAAAAGGATTCGATTTTTGCTTTTATGGGATTAAATGATATTGATAATACTTTAACTGCAGTACAGAAAGTTTCTAATGCTCAATTTGTAATTATTCGTAACTTAGCAGATACAGAATCCTGCGTTATCGTTGGTAGATGCGCAAATTACGTTTTGAAAGATCACCAAAACGTTCTTAATGTTTTTATTCATGCCCCTATTGAAGACAGAATTAAGCGCGCGGTTACTTATTATAATCTTCCAGAAAAGAATGCTAAAGAAGCAATTAAGAAAATGGACCGCAAGAGAGAAAGCTATCATAACTATTTCACGGATGAAAAATGGGGTGATGCAACTAATTATGATCTTTGCCTTAATTCATCTCTTGGAATTGAAGAATGCGTTGATGTCATCATTGAAGCTGCTAGAAAAAAATTCCATCTAGATTTCTAATTTTTTATGGTTAAAACAGAATTCATTATACTAATCAATGATAAAAATGATGTTTTGACCTTTTTTTATAATGAGCATTATCAACCGGTAAAAATTTGCTTTTATAAAAAAGAGTTTATAAAAATATTTTTTGAATCAGAAATTAAAAGTCTGCAAGTTGATGAATATATGAACTTGTATCAAAGCATTTTACCTCTTAAAGAAAGAAAAGTAAAAAGAAGTAAAGTTTTATCATGTATTATAGGTGTGTTTGCTTTATTAAGCTTTTTTGTTGGTAGTAGTTTATTCCTTTTAACAAAAAATAAAATAATGAATATGGTAGGTGTAGCTATTACTTTAATCGCTTTTACAATTTTGATTTTTAATGTATTTTTTTATCGGTTTTTATTTAATAAATTAATTAAAAAAGATCAAAAAATTCAAGAAATTGAAGTTCATTTAGATAAAATGATAGGAGATAATTATGTTCAGAAGAATTAAATCTTTTATCAGAAAATACAAACAAAGCGATTATTTGACGAGAATTCATTTTCGTTCTTTAGTTTCGATGATTTTTAATTTTATTATTTCTTTTTTTAAAATTTTAATTGGATTTTTTTCTTTATCGATATTTTTTGTTGTTTCCGGTTTTTACTCGTTTGGTATGGGAATAGCAAGGCAGTTTTATTTTCACGGCTTTATAAAAAGCAAAGGAGTGATTGATGAAGAGCTAATTTATTATTTAGGAATGGCTTTATCTTTTGCTTTTTCTTCAATAATTTATATCGGATATGCTTTTCGCTTATTATATAACGAAACATTACCGACATATCATTTAATAATAAGAATAGCTATAGCGGCAGTTAGCTTTTTGGAACTAGGATTATCGATTTATGGGTTAAGAAAAATGTTTAAAGTGAATAATATTCTTTTTTCTGGCTTAAAATTTGTAAACTTTTCATCAGCCCTCGCGGCAATTGCTTTAACGCATTCGGTATTAATAATTGAAGATGCTAGCCATAATGTCATTATTTATTCAACTATGGCAATTTGCTTTATCGTAGGAGTTATATCTCTAATGATGAGCATATATATGCTTGTTAATTATTCAAGGCTCAATAAAAAAGAAGTTCTATCCATAAATCAGAATTTTGATATTGAAAAATAAAACTAACCATCATTAAATTCCTAAATTATAATATAGTTATGAAAAAAAGATTATCTAGCCAAACAAATAGAGTCATCTCAATTGTGAGTTTATCCATCTTTATTGCCAGTATTATATTGCTGGTTATTTTCTTGGTGTTTTATTATCAACAATATAAAGAAAACATTTCACTTCAGCAAGCTTACCAAGACCGCGTAGAAGAATATGAGCATATTAAAGATATCGTCGGTAACCTTGATGAAAATGGTTATTATAACGTTTATTCCGATGGTGAATTAATCATCTATGGTGAAGGCGACGATATCGTAATAGTCCGCTAATGAAACTTGATTTAGATTTAAACAAAAAATATCTTCTTGGTCTTTCTATGGGCAGTGATTCCCTATCGCTTTTTTATTTGTTAAAAAATCAAGGATATGATTTTTGTGTTGCCCATGTTAATTATCATCATCGTCAAGAAGCAGACGAAGAAACAGAAGCATTGATAAATTTGTGCAAGCAAAATAATATAAAATATTTCATAAAACACGCGTATTATGCTAAAGGCAATTTTGAAGATTTTGCAAGAAATGTCCGTTATGAGTTTTTTGCAGAGATTATAAATTCGGAGAAAATTGATTATTTAGTCGTAGCACATAATCTTAACGATTTAATTGAAACTTACTATTTGCAGAAAAAACGGGGATTAGTATCATATTACGGATTAAAAAGAGAAACGGTTATTAAAGGAGTAAAGGTTTTGAGACCTCTTCTTAATGTTTCTAAGAAAAAACTGGAAGAATTTTGCATAGAAAACAATTATAAATTTTATGTAGACAAAAGTAATTTTGATACTAGATATAGCCGTAATAAAATTCGTCAACAGATGAAAAATTATAGTGAAGATGATTTAAAAAGAATTATTTTGGATATAGATAAAGAAAATGAGCGATTACATTTTGAAGATGAGAACTTAAAAAGTATAGTAAAAAATAATTCAATCGCGTTATCCGATTTCCAAAGTCTTGATGAAGAGAATCAAATAAGGGCCTTGTTTCAAATATATCAATGCATACCTGGATATATTCTAAAAAGTAGTAAAGCTCGAGATTTGATTGAAAAAATTTCAAAAAAAGAAGGACCTTTTGCTCATGATGAAGGCGATTATGAATTAATTAAAGATATTGATTGTTTAAAATTAGTTAAAAAAAGAAACTATAATTATGTATTGCAGGTGTCTTCGCTTTCTAAAGTTGAAAATGAATATATCTGTTTCGACTTTGTCGCAGATCCAAAATTCTTTTATTTAAAAGAGGATAGTTTTCCTTTAACTATCACAAATGCCTTACCATCTGATAAAGTAAGGATTGGGAAAATAAATAAAAAGGTAAAGGATATATTATCGGAGGGCCATGTCCCATTGCTGATGAGAAGATACTATCCAAAGGTTATCGATAGGTATGGAAAAATTATCTTTTTACCGCGAAGCATTGTCGATAAGGAAGGTCGATATATTGTAAAAAAAATTATTGATATGCTATAATAAGATAATCGTAAATCTATGATTTAACGATCGTCTATGATGGTGAATATATCAAAATATTTAGGAGGATATAGATGAATAACAAGAAAAAAAATAATTTTCTCTCGTATTTTGTCCCATATTTGCTCGTAGCTGCTGTCATAATCATCATTATCGTTTTATTCGGTAATTTTAGGACAACACCGACTGCTAGATTATCCAAACAGGATATTGTCACAGTAACTGTTAGTGAAGATGATTATATCTTAGCAAGCGGTGCAAAAACTGAAGAAGAAAGACAAGCTGCGAGTGATGAATACATGGCATTGCTTTCAGAATCGTTCTTGTATTCAGCAAACGTTCAACAGTTAAACGTTATTTCTAAACCTAGTTCAGAACTGATGAATGTTTCTGGAACATACATTGATATTAATGAGAGCGGAAAAGAAATTACCTATCAATTTAGTGTCGATATGGATTATTCCGGTTCCATTACTTGCGTCAGTGAAATTATTCGTTTAAGAAAAACATCTACTGGTAACGCATACTATGTAGTTGGACAAAATTTATCTTATTCAGATCCCTACGCATCGAGTTGGACAGACTATCTTCCGACAATTATCTTAATGGTCGGTGGAATCGCCTTAGTCATCTTCTTGTTCTCAAGAATGTCTTCATCAATTAATAAATCTAATAATTCAGCTTTAGATTTCAATCGTTCACGCGCTAGAAGAGAAGATGCATCACCAGTTAGATTTGATGATGTTGCTGGCTGCGATGAATGTAAAGCCGAGATGGTTGAATTAGTTGACTATCTCCGCAATCCGGATAAGTATTCCAAATTTGGTGCTAAATTACCAAAGGGTGTCTTACTTGTTGGGCCACCAGGAACTGGTAAGACTTTACTTGCAAAAGCAGTTGCTGGTGAAGCAAAAGTTCCATTCTATTCTATTTCAGGTTCTGACTTCGTCGAAATGTTCGTCGGTGTCGGTGCTGGACGTGTTAGAGACATGTTCAAAAAAGCTAAACAAACTGCACCTTGCTTAATCTTCATTGATGAAATTGATGCTGTCGGTCGTCAAAGAGGCGCTGGTCTCGGAGGCGGAAACGATGAAAGAGAGCAAACACTCAACCAATTATTAGTTGAAATGGATGGTTTTGGTGATAATTCTGGAATTATTGTTATCGCTGCGACAAACCGTGATGATGTTCTTGATCCAGCTTTACTTAGAGCGGGACGTTTCGATAGAAAGATTACCGTTGATCTTCCTGATAAAGAGGGAAGAGAGGCGATATTAAAAGTTCATGCGAGAAATAAAAAGATTTCTCCAGATGTCGATTTTGCAAATATTGCTAAGAGAACCGTTGGTTTCTCTGGTGCAGATTTAGCAACAATTCTTAACGATGCTGCTATCTTAGCAGTTCGTACTAATGAAAATGAAATTACAATTCGTGATATCGATGAAGCAATCGATAGAAGAATTGCTGGACCAGCTAAATCAAATAAGTCCTTGTCAGCAGAAGAAAAGAAGATGATTGCGTATCACGAATCAGGTCACGCGATTATCGGTTTAATGGTTCCTTATTCTGATAAAGTTCAAAAGGTTACAATCATTCCTCGTGGACGGACAGGCGGACATGTTTTGATGACACCGGAAGATGATCGCTTCACAATGACTAAAAACGAATTAGAAGCGAGAATTATTGGTTATTTAGGTGGCCGCGCTAGTGAGGAAGTATTTTTTAAAGATATTTCTACCGGTGCAAGCAACGATATTGAAGTCGCTACAAGAATTGCTAGAGCGATGGTTACTCAATATGGTATGTCGAGCCTCGGACCAATTCAATATGAATCCGATCAAAGCTCAGTCTTCCTCGGAAGAGATTACAATAACGTTCAAAAGAATTTCTCTTCACAAGTTGCAAATGAAATCGATGCAGAAGTTAGAAAAATTATTGAACATGCACATCAAGTAGCAATTGATACTATTACAAAATATGCGGATAAAGTTACATTGATTGCTAATACATTAATTGAAAAAGAAACAATTACTGCAGAAGAAATTCATTACTTAGTCGAGCATGGTGAATTACCTCCATCATCTAATACTATTAATCCAGCAAAGGTTGCTCCAAAAACTGAATTAAATGACGAAACTAAGCCTGAAGAAAAACCAGCTGATACTGAAAAGAAAGATGATGCTGAAAATAAACAGCAAGACAATGAAACAAAATAATTAAGGCTCCGGAAACGGAGCTTTTTTTGTGGCATACTTCAAAAAAAGATTTAGAAAAATATTTTTAGAATTTATTGCTAGAAATTTTTAATCAGCAACCTTTATAATTTCTTTTATGGAAAAGAAATATCCTTTGATTATTGCCGCGCCATTAGCCGGTTATACAAATTTAGCCTATCGTCGTTTTTTAAAAAAATTCGGCTGTGATTTAGTCGTATCAGAAATGATATCGGATTTTGCATTAATCTATCATAATCAAGAGACAAAAAAGATGACTGAAACAAATCAAGATGAAAGACCGGTGGCGTTACAGTTATTCGGTGGAAGTAAGGAATCTTTATTAGGTGGACTAAAGGAATTGCAGGAGATTGCGGATTATGATTATCTAGATATCAATCTCGGGTGTCCGGTCCATAAAGTTATTAAAAATAATGCTGGATCAGCTTGGCTTGATAACTCACGTAAAGATGAATTGCTCGATATGATGACTGAGCTAGTCAAAGCCTCTAAACATCCAGTTACAGCGAAAATTAGATTAGGTATAAGCAAAGATACAATTAATGTTGAGCAGACCTGCAAAATACTAGAAAAAGCTGGAGTGGAAATGATTACTGTCCATGGCAGGACAAGAACTCAAATGTATGAAGGCATGAGTGATTATGACTATATTAAAAAAGCTAAAGAAAGCGTTAAAATTAAGGTGATTGCTAACGGCGATATAAATACTTTAGATAAAGCTATCGAAGTCCTTAATTATACCGGATGCGACGGGATAGCTCTGGGAAGAGGCATTTTGGGAAATCCGTTTTTGATAACGCAGATTAAAAAATATTATGAAACCGGAGAAAGATTACACCTTCCGACAATTGAAATGCAAATTGAGTATTTAAAAGAGCATTTTAATTTATTAATGGAGCTTAAAGGTGAGTTCCATGCCGTGCAGGAAATTAGGGGAATATCGACTCATTATTTAAAAGGATTTTCAAATGTTAGAGATTATAAAGTAAGGTTTTCAACTATCAAAGAAGCCAAAGAATTCTTCAAGCTTTGCTCTTTAATTCTCAAAGATGAAAAAATCCAACGCGTTTAATTAAATTAACTTTAAAAGAAACTGGCTTTTTTATAAAATAATAAACGGGCCTCGAAAGGTTTTCTTTTATTTATAGGGAGGAAAATATGGCAGAAAAGATTTCTGAGCAAGAACAAATCAGAAGAGACAAGTTACAAAAATTAAGAGATTTAGGTGTTGATCCTTTCGGACAAAAATTTGTTAGAAGCGATACCAGTGAAACAATTCAAAAGTATAAAGACTTCACTAAAGAAGAATTAGAAGAAAAAAATATTGAAGTAACAATGGCAGGTAGATTGATGACCATTAGAAGAATGGGAAAAGCTTCTTTCTTCCATGCTCAAGATCGCTTTGGTTACTTCCAATGCTTTATTTCTAAAGATAGTGTCGGCGAGCAACAATACGCGATTTTTAAAATTGCTGATATCGGCGATATCGTCGGTGTTAAAGGCACAGTTATGAAGACCAACACCGGTGAATTAACCATCAAAGTTCATGAATATACCCATCTTACTAAAGCTCTTAGACCATTACCGGAAAAATATCATGGTTTAACTGATGTTGAAGAGAGATTTAGAAGAAGATATGTTGATTTAATTATGAATGAAGACGCAAAAAGAATTGCTTTTGCCCGTCCAAAAATCATTCGTATTTTACAAAACTATTTCGATTCATTAGGGTTTGTTGAAGTTGAAACACCTGTTTTAATTTCTGTTGTCGGCGGTGCGTCAGCTCGTCCATTTATGACCCACCATAACGCATTAAATAAAGACTTTGCCTTAAGAATTGCTACTGAGTTAAATCTTAAGAGATTAATCGTTGGCGGCATGGAAAGAGTCTATGAAATCGGTAGATTATTCCGTAACGAAGGAATGGATACTAAACATAATCCAGAATTCACAACAGTTGAACTCTATCAAGCTTATGGCGATTTATCCGATATGATGGATTTAGTCGAAAATACTTTCCGTTTAGTGGCAACTAAGATGAACGGTACAGCAGTTATTCCGTATGGCGAATACACTATTGATATGGAAAAGCCATTCAAGAGAGTTTCCATGGCTGAGTTAATTAAAGAAGCAACCGGAGTTGATTTTGTTTCTAACCACTATACATTTGAAGAAGCAAAAGAATTAGCTGATAAATTCCATGTCCAAGTTGAAAAACACTTTACCGGAGTCGGACATATCATGAATGCTTTCTTTGAAACATTCTGCGAGGAGAAATTAATTCAACCGACAATTGTATACGGACATCCTATTGAAATTTCGCCTTTAACAAAGAAGAGTGCAGATCCGCGTTTTACCGAAAGATTTGAACTTTATATTGGAACAACTGAATATGCGAACGCTTATTCAGAATTAAATGATCCAATCGATCAAAGAGAAAGATTCATCGAACAATTAAAAGAAAAATCATTAGGTAATGAAGAAGCTAATGATTATGATGAAGACTTCGTTGAAGCTTTGGAATATGGTATGCCTCCTACGGGCGGAATCGGAATTGGTATTGATAGATTTGTTATGTTGATGACCAATTCAACCAATATCCGTGAAGTCTTACTCTTTCCAACAATGAAAGATCGCGATTAACTGCCATAAGGCAGTTTTTCTTTTACAAAACAAAGAAGATTAATTAAAAATAAATTTATAACCTTATATAATAAATATAAGGAGATAAACTTTGCAATTTTCGTTTACAATTTCTTTTTGGTCTAGTAGAATAATTGTTGCACGGCCAGTGAAGGAGCCGCGGCACCTTCTGTTGATGAAGTAGATCAACCAGAAGACCATAGGAGGTGTACACATGAAAAAGTACGAGATTATGTATATCCTTAAACCAAATCTTGAAGATGCAGATCGCAATGTCTTAATCGGAAAGTTACACGAAATTCTCCAAGTTAATGGCGGAACTATCGATAACGTTGACGAATGGGGCTTAAGAGATTACGCTTACGAGATTGATGGCGATAAAAAGGGTTATTATGTCGTAATCAACGTTACTACTGATGTCGCAAATATTAACGAATTCGATCGTATTTGCAAAATCAATCCTAGCGTTGTTCGTAGCTTAGTTATTGCAAAATAATTATTCATCCTTAAAAGAGGAGGAAATAAATGATTAATCGAGTAGTGTTAGTCGGACGTTTAGTCCGCGACCCAGAATTAAGAAAAACTAATTCAGGTACTTCGGTAGCATCCTTCACAGTAGCTATTGATAACTGGAGAGGTCAAAATAGTGAAAAGAGCACCAGCTTTATTCCATGCACGGTTTGGAATCAAGCAGCTGAGAACCTTTATAAGTTTACAAAGAAGGGCTCGCTTATCGGTGTAGATGGTAGATTAGTCCAAAGAAGCTACGAAAGCAAGGATGGCCGTAAGGTATCAGTCATCGAAGTCGTCGCTGATTCAGTTCAGTTCTTAGAGAGCAAGAGCTCATCTCAAGGCCGTAATGATAATAATTCCGGCTATAGCGAAGATGCACCTGCTAACGACCGCGAAGACACAAATGTTGATAGCATTGATATTGTAGAAGACGATTTACCATTCTAATCGCTTAGAAAGGAATAGGTATTACCATGGCTTTTAAGAAAGTTAGAGCAAAAAAGAAATTCTGTATTTTTTGCAAAAACAAGAATGCGGTGATTGATTATAAAGATGTTGAAACATTAAAGAAGTTCATTGCTCCAAATGGCAAAATTTCTCCACGTAGAGCAACTGGCGCTTGTGCAAAACATCAAAGAGAAGTCGCTCAAGCAATCAAACGCGCACGTTATATGGCTTTATTACCATATATTGCTGACTAATTTAAAAAGCAAAACAGCTGTAAATGAACTAGTCAACAAAAAGTAGACAGTTTAAAAAAGCATCAATACCCCATGTCAGTTTTATACTGATGTGGGGTTTTGTATTTAAGACAGTACATTGGACGTTCGTAATTATAATAATTGATGTA
>CALVKD010000058.1 GCA_944332525.1 uncultured Bacilli bacterium
GAATTGACAAATAATTTGAAATTAATGAATAATAGACCTAGAAAATGTTTGCAATATAAAACACCTAAAGAAATATTAGGTGTCTAGTCATTTATGTAGTGTTGCATTTAATTTGATAAATCATCTAATAAAAAAAATTACAATAAGAGGGAGGTAAAATTATGGATATAAAAATATATAATAGTTTATCAAACCAAATCGAAGTATTTAAGCCTTTAAAAGAAGGTCAAGTGACAATCTATGTCTGCGGACCGACAGTTTATAATTATGTTCACGTCGGAAATATGCGTCCGGTCGTGGTATTTGATGTGCTTAGAAGATTATTTTTACATTTAGGATATAATGTGATTTTTATTTCTAACTTTACAGATATTGACGATAAGATTATTAAGCAAGCTCAGAAGGAAAATCTATCTGAAGCAGAAATTGCTGAAAAATATATCAAAGCTTTTGAAGAAGCTCGCGAAGGTGTTAATGCTTTAAAGCCGACTTATCAGCCGCGCGTTACAAAGACGATGGATCAAATCATTCAATTTGTTAAAGATTTAGAAGATAAGGGCTATGCTTATAACGTTGACGGAGATGTCTATTTCCGCGTTAGTAAAATTAAAGATTACGGCTGCTTATCTAACATGAAAATTGATGATCTTTTAGTCGGAGCGAGAATTGAAGAAGATTCTAAAAAGGAATCACCTCTTGATTTTGCTTTATGGAAAAAAACCGATGAAGGTATTAAATTTGATTCCCCTTGGGGCAAGGGCCGTCCGGGATGGCATAGTGAATGCGTTGTAATGATTAATTCCTTAACCGGCGATGGTAAAATTGATATTCATGGAGGCGGATTTGATCTTAAGTTCCCTCATCATGAAAATGAAATCGCTCAGGAAGAAGCCTTAAAAGGACATAAAATCGCGACCTATTGGATGCATAACGGATTTATTAATGTTGATAACGTTAAAATGAGTAAATCATTAGGCAATGTTATTTTAGCTAATGATTACATTAATGAATTTGGAGGAAATACTGTTAGATTCCTATTAGTTAATACTCATTATCGTTTACCGGTTAATTTCTCTAATGAATTAGCTACTTCCGCGATTAAAGAATTAAATAAATTTGAAACGACCTTTAAAAATCTCGCTGTGCAGATGCAGTTAAATAATTTACCTCTCGATTTAAAACTTGATGATTCTAAACTTGATATTCAAGCTTTCTTAGAGGCCTTATGCGATGATTTAAATACCGCGAATGCTTTGACTGAAGTATATAGAGTCGTTAAGGAAAGCAATATACTCTTAAGAAATAAAGAACTCAATTTAGAGTTACTTAATAAAGATTTCTATACCTTAAAAACCATGTTTGATATTCTCGGCTTTAAATTCGAATACCCATTATTATCAGATGATGACAAAAAACTCTATTTTGATTATAATAAAGCCAAGAAAGAAAAAGATTTTGCAACATCAGATTTATTAAGAGCAAAATTGATAGAGAAAAAAATTCTTTAAGGAATAGGGGTTTTAATGTTCGATTTAGACCAATTCATCATTGATAATTTAGAAAGTATCCCATATGTCGGCGATATTATTTTAATCACGCTGGAATTAATGTTAGCAGCGGTTTTAGCTGGAGTAATCGGCTATGAAAGAGAAAAGCGTGGACATGCCGCGGGCTTAAGAACGCACATTTTGGTTTCGCTTGGGGCGTGTCTAGTGATGATTGTTTCTATTTCGGCACCGGGATTAAATATATCTGCAACCCGCGACCCGGCGAGATTAGCTGCTCAGGTCGTCTCCGGTATCGGCTTTTTAGGCGCGGGAACTATTATTCAAAATGGAACAGATGTTAAAGGATTAACAACTGCCGCGACTTTATGGCTCTGCGGAGGAATTGGTTTAGCTACTGGATCGGGCTATTTTACTGGAGCAATTATTACTTCGTTAATTTCAATGCTCGCCTTGACTGTTTTAACCAAATTAGAAAGACGCGTTTACCAACATTCGCCAAAACTGATTTTAAAAATTAAAACCGATGAACATGTTTTGAAAGATATTATTGAGATAGCAAATATTTCAAAAGTTGAAATTAAAGAAATTCATTCTCAAGTTAGCAAAGATGAACAGAATCAGCAGATATACACTTTCTATATCTCACTTTCCCCTTCCTCTTATAATTTCGTCGATGTATTTGTTGAGGCGTTAAATGAAACGTTTTCGCCTGTAGCTTTAAAAGTCTTTAAAAAACAACTAGACAAGAAGTGATTAATCTATTAGTATATCTGTGATTTAGAGACGTTAGATACATAAAGGAAAAAAACGAGAAAATGAAGACATATATTTACGGTAAAAATGCTGCTAATAATGCTTTGAGTAATAATAAAACTATCTCAAAAGTTTTTTTGTCGGATAGTTATAATGATAAATTGACATCGCGCCTTTTAAAAGAGAAGAATTTCACAGTTAAGAAAATGACGAATGATGAATTAAATAAACTTGTCGGTAAAGTTAATCATCAAGGTATTGTTATCGAATGCGAAGATTATCAGTATTTAACTATAGAAGAGTTAATCTCTTCCCTTAAAGATGTCCAATATCCTTGTATCGCCTTATTAGATCAAATCGAAGATCCTCATAACTTTGGCGCGATTATTCGTTCCGGAGATGCTTTGGGTATAGATGGATATATTATTCTTGATCGCAGGCAGGTTCAGGTGACTTCAGTGGTTAGCCACGTCTCTACGGGAGCGATTGAATACGCTAAAATTGCGAGGGTGAATAATCTTAATAAAGCAATGGAAACACTTAAAGAAAACGGATACTGGGTCGTAGCTAGTGATGGCAGTGCTTCTGTTGATTATCGCGAGGTCGATTATAAGATGAAGACAGTTTTAATTATTGGCTCAGAAGGAAAAGGAATTTCTCAATTGCTTTTAAAAAATAGTGATTTTGTTACTAAAATTCCGATGGTCGGACATGTCAATTCTTTTAATGCCTCAGTAGCGGCAGCTTTATATTTTGCAGCGGTTTATGATAGTAAGCATAGATGAGGTAATTTTACAAATTAGAAAAGGAAATAAAGAAGCGTTAAAGCTTCTTTTTTTAATGCTTGAGAAAAATATAAGATTTTTTGAAAATAAACTTCTTTATTCTTATAATCTTCAGGGATTTTCTCGCGAAGATTTTCATATGATTATTTGTCACGATACAATTAATATTCTTAAGAGATACGAAATGGACAAAGGACCATTTTATGCCTACTGGAAAGTTGTTGAAAGCAGAAATATTAACGAGTTATTTGAACGCTTAAAAAGACAGTCGGATTTAGTTAAAGCTCAAGAAGAATTTCAAGATTATCATTCAGCGAGCTTTCAAGAAAATTTAACTGAGGAAGAGTATCAGCTCAAAGAAGAATACGAAAAATTACTTAATCAAACACTCATTCGCTTTGGAGCGGAGACAGAGAAGGTATTAAGATTATGGAGTCAAGGTTATAGTTATAAAGAGATTTCCTCACTAATGAAGTTAGATACCCATAGAGTGAATTATTTATTACATAAAGCCTTTGATTATTTAAAGAAAATAAACAACTTAAATTGACTATAAAATATTCTTGTGTTAAAGTTAACCCGAATGTTAGGACAAAGGATGGTGATAAGATGAGAGTTAAAGTTATTTTAATATGCTCGGAATGCTTGGCGAGAAACTATGTCACCACCAAAAAACAAGAGGACAAAACCAAGCGCTTAGAATTAAGAAAGTTCTGTCCGCATTGCAATAAATACACGATTCATAAAGAATCAAGGTAAGGAGATTGAAATGTACAAGATTAAAAGATATTTCCGCGGCGTTGTCAAACAAGGTAAAATGGTTAGATGGCCAACCGGCAAGGATTTAATCGGATACTTTGCTGTTGTTATGTGCGTCATCATTTTCTCAGCTGTCGCTTGTTCAATTGACGATTTCGTAATCGCTAAAATTTTAGGTGTTCTTGAAGAAAATCTCGTAACATCATCTTCAAGTGCGAGCAGTGAAGCAGCCTCGGCTATGAGAGCTTTTCTAGCGTGTTTGACTTGGTTATAGGAGGGTAAAAATGGAAAATCAGGAAAATAACAGACCGGTTACTAAAAACTGGTACGTTGTCAATACTTATTCTTCACACGAAAACAAGGTTAAGGATAGCCTTGAAAAAAGAGTTGAATCCCATAATCTCGGAGATAAGATTTTTAGAATCATTGTCGCTGAGCAAGAAGTACCTGTAATGAGAGATGGAAAGCCAACCGGCAAAACCAAGATGAAAAACTTATATCCAGGCTATGTCTTCGTTGAAATGATTATGTCAGATGAAGCTTGGTATGTCGTTAGAAACACTCCAGGTGTTACTGGATTTATCGGATCATCTGGTGGCGGAGCTAAACCTTTCCCTGTCACTAGAGAACAAATTGAGACTGTTCTTAAGAGAGTCGGCGTTCAAGATGAAGAAATGTTCATCGCTTATAAACCTGGTGACCGCGTTAGAATTCTTAATGGTTCATTTGAAGGAACTGAAGGTACAATTACTAACGTTAACGAAGAAGCAAATGAAGTAACAATTAATGCAATCTTCTTCGGTAGAGAAACTCCGATTACTGCAAAAGTCACAGAAATTGATAGAATTAAAGAATAAAGTGGTTTATCCACTTTTTCTTTTTGTAACAATATATTGTTTACGCATGCGCGTAAAGAAATGTTTAAAAAGTTAAATTCTCCTTGTTTATAAAATCTTCTCGTCGTATAATACTTTGGCATGGTGCCAAAAATGCTTTTTTGACGCGATGTTATTTGCGCAGTGGAAGGACTAACAATCCGTTAACCCACAGCACGGACAAAAACTAATAGGAGGAATGCCACGTGAGTAAGAAAATCGCAAAAGTTGTTAAACTTGAACTTATCGGTGGTCAGGCAAAACCAGGTCCTAAACTAGCTTCTGCTGGTATCTTAATGCCTAAGTTCTGTACTGATTTCAATGCGAAAACTTCTGACCGCATCGGCGAAGTAGTCCCAGTTATCATTACTGCCTACGAAGACAAATCGTTCGATTTCGTCATCAAGACAGCTCCTGTTGCTGGCTTATTACTTAAAGAAGCGGGAATCAAGAAAGGTTCAAGCAACGCTAAGACCACAAAGGTTGGTCACATCAGCAAAGAACAATTAAGAAAGATTGCTGAGTACAAATTACCTGATTTAAATTGCACCGATGTCGAAGCAGCGATGAAGGTCGTTGCCGGTACAGCCCGTAACATGGGTATTTCAATCGACGAATAAATAGTGGAAGGGTCTAACCCGTTAATACCACAAGGAGGAAATTATGAAGAGAGGAAAAAAATACCAAGAAGCCTTAGCGAAAATCGATAAGACTAAAGTCTATTCGCTCGAGGAAGCTTGCGCATTAGTCAAAGAGACTTCAACTGTCAAATTTGACTCGACTGTCGATGTCGCTTTCCGCCTTAATGTCGATCCTAAACAAGCTGATCAACAATTAAGAGGAACATTAACTCTTCCACATGGAAATGGTAAGACTAAGAGAATCTTAGCTATCACTCATAAAGTGGAAGAAGCTACTGCTGCCGGTGCTGATTATGTCGGCGGAAAAGAAATGCTTGAAAAAATTAAATCTGAGAACTGGTTTGATTACGATGTTATCGTCGCAACACCAGATATGATGGGTGAACTTGGTAAATTAGGTCGTATCTTAGGACCTAAGGGTTTAATGCCAAACCCAAAGACTGGAACTGTCACACCAAACATTGGTCAGGCTGTTCAAGAAATCAAAGCTGGTAAGATTTCTTACCGCGTTGATAAGGAAGGCAATATCTGCTTCTCCATCGCTCGTGTATCATTTGATACTTCAAAAATCGTTGATAACTTAAAAGCTGTCTGCGAAACTGTTTTGAAGGTTAAACCAGCTTCAGTTAAAGGCGTTTATATTAAAAATTGTGCGATCCACACTGTCATGGGTCCTGCAATCCATTTCACTTTTGATGGCAGATAAACATTTTTCTAGATAGTTCCAATATACCATAGACAGCAACGGGGAAACCTTAATTATGTTGCCGAGGTAAACTTAGTTATAATCTGATGACTAATAATCTCTGATGTATATTGTTACTATAAATTAACAATTTTAGAGGAGGTGCCTACATGAATCAAAACGTTTTAGAGGCTAAAAAGGCTCATGTTGCTGAAATCCAAGAAGTTATCAAAAACAATAAGTCATTTGTTGTTGCTGAATATCGTGGATTAACAGTTGATGAAATGATTTCATTCAAGAGATCTTTAGCTAAAGTAAACGCAAAATGCAGCGTCTTTAAGAACACAATGGTTCACCGCGCTTCGAGAGAATTAGGCTTTGAAGAATTAGCTTCTTCATTAGAAGGACCTAACACTTTCGTTTATGCCGCAGATCCAATTGCCGCACCTAAAGAGGTTAGCAAATTTGCTAAGACTCACCCATCGTTTGTTATTAAAGGTGGTTTAGTCGATGGCCGCGTCGTCAGCGCTGATGAAGTAAAGGCGATTGCAAAATTACCTGGAAGAGAAGGATTATTATCTATGCTTCTTTCAGTATTACAAGCTCCTGTCCGTAACTTTGCATGTGCAGTTAAGGCAGTTGCCGACAAAGAACAATAGTCCATTATAATTATTAGGAGGAAATAGAAAATGGCAAAATTAACTAATGAAGAAATTATTGCTTCCATCAAGGAAATGTCAATTCTTGAATTAAACGATCTCGTCAAAGCTATCGAAGAAGAATTCGGTGTCACTGCTGCTGCTCCTGTTGCAGCTGCTGCTGCTCCAGCTGAAGAAGAAACAGCTGCTGCTGGCCCAACCGAAGTCAACTTAATCTTAAAGGCTGTTGGACCTACAAAAGTTAAGGTCATCAAAGCTGTTCAAGCTATCACTGGCTTAGGCTTAATCGATGCTAAGAAGTTAGTCGATAACTGCCCAGCTACCATCAAGGAAAAGATTTCTCCTGCTGAAGCTGAAGGACACAAAGCAACCTTAGTCGAAGCTGGTGCTGAAGTTGAAATCAAATAGTTTTAACTATAAATTTGAATGATTATTTAGACCTGCCTCGCGCATTTAAACGTGAGGTGGGTTTTTGTCGCTTTAAAAGAGAGGTAAAAAATGGGGCAGTATTTCACCAATGATGATAACGTAAAATCCTCACCGCATGAGATATCTGTCACGCTTTATGACAAGAAGTATACCTTCATCTCCGATAATGGAGTCTTCTCAAAAAATGAAATTGATGATGGCTCTATTTATTTATTAAAAATTTTATTTATGCAGCCCCTCGGAGGAAGAATACTAGATGTCGGATGCGGATATGGGACAATCGGTTTGATTCTTAAACATTTTTTCCCTACTTCTGAAATAGAGATGGTTGATGTTAATCGCCGGGCATTATCTTTAGCTCAAGAAAACGCTCGAAGGATGAATTTAATTGTGAAAATCTATGAAAGCGACATACTAAATAATGTCGATGGTGAGTTTGACAATATTGTCACTAATCCACCGATTCGTGCGGGTAAGAAAGTTGTCTATGCAATTTTCGCGCAAGCATACGCCCATTTAAAGAAGCTTGGCGCTCTCTATTTCGTGATTAGAAAAGATCAAGGAGCTCCTTCCGCTCAGAAGGAAGTCATCTCGCTTTTCGGAAATTGCGAATTGCTCAAGCGGGATAAAGGTTACTATATCTATCGCGCAATCAAGAGCGAATAATAATTCTAGGAGGACTTGTAATGAGCAAAAATATCAACAACGACAATGTTAAGTACCTTCACAACGGAAGGAGAGATTACTCGAAAATCTCTGGTTCGTTACCGCTTCCTAACCTGGTCGAAATTCAGACCAAATCTTTTGAATGGTTAGTCAAGCATGGTATCGATGAAGTTTTCCGGGATATCTACCCGATTTCATCGCCTAACAATACATTGAAGATTGAATACATCTCTTCTCATTTAGAAGCACCGTCTGTCGATGCTTTGGAATGCAAGACTCGTGGGTTGACTTACTCTTCACCATTGAGAGTCACTTTACGTTTATTCAAATTGGAAACTGGTGAAATTTCCGATAATGAAGTTTTCATGGGTGATTTCCCGATGATGACTAATTCCGGTACATTTATCATTAACGGCGCAGAAAGAGCTATCGTTTCTCAAATTGTCCGTTCTCCAGGAGCTTATTTCTCCTCAACTTTTGATAATAAATCCGGTAAATATGCTTACAACGCAGATTTGATTCCTGCTCGTGGAACATGGTTACAGTTTGAAGCTGACTTAAAAGATTTCCTTTGGGTAAGAATTGAAAGATTAAGAAAGATGCCAATCACTGTTTTATTAAGAGCATTGGGCATTCTTTCCTATGATAAGATGATTGAACTCTTCGGCGACAATCCAGCTTTTGTTAACACAATTAACAAAGAAAAGGATGCGCACGGAGATGCTTTATTAAAAGCTGGTTCCGGTCAAGCGATGCAAGAAATCTATGCTCGTTTAAGACCTGGTGAACCATCAACACCAGAAGGTGCAACTTCCTTCTTTAGAACTCGTTTCTTTGAAGAGAAGCATAAACAATACGATTTAGGCCCAGCTGGAAGATTTAAATTTAATAAAAAACTCGGTATTTATAACCGTTTAAGCGGCAGAATTATCGCTGAAGATTTAATTTCTGCTGAAGGCGAAGTCGTTTATCCTGCTGGTACTGAAATCACTAAAGATATCATCAATCAATTACAGGATGAAGGTTTCTTTGAAAAAGGTGCTCACACCTATTCTCTTGATCTCAATCCTGAACTCGATAGCCATACTAATGTCAATATCGTTAAAGTCTATACTAACGATAAGAAAGAAAAAATCGTTAATATCATCGGCACTGATTTAAATTGTGAACTCGATTACGTCATTATGCCTGATATGATCGCAACTATTTCTTATTTCATGAATGTTATGGATGGCTTCGGTGATACCGATGATATCGATCACTTGGGTAACAGAAGAATCCGTTGCGTTGGTGAATTAATTCAAAATCAATTCCGTATCGGTTTATCAAGAATGGAAAGAACGGTTAAAGACAAGATGTCTATCGTTTCTGCTGGTGATCCTGATAAAGAAGTCACTGCTCAGAGCTTAACCAATATCCGTCCATTAACCGCGGCGATTAAAGAATTCTTCAACTCTTCGCAATTATCTCAATACATGGATCAAACTAACCCATTAGCTGAATTATCAAATAAGCGCCGTTTATCAGCTTTAGGTCCTGGCGGATTAACTAGAGATAGAGCCTCAATGGCTGTCCGTGATGTTCACTATTCACACTATGGACGTATCTGCCCAATTGAAACACCTGAAGGACAAAACATCGGCTTAATTAATAATTTAGCTTGCTACGCTAAAGTTAACGAATACGGATTTATTGAAACTCCGTATCGTAAAGTCGTTAAAAACGATAAAGGTCAGATGATTGTTACTGAAGAAAGCGTCTATTTCTCAGCTAGTGATGAAAGAAACCATGTCATCGCTCAAGCTAACGTTCATCTCGGACCAGATCACGAAATCCTTGATGAAAAAGTCGTCGCTAGATATAACGGCGATAACATTATGGCTAGAAGAGAAGATGTCGACTATATCGACGTTTCTCCAAAGCAAATCGTCTCAATTGCTGCTGCATGTATTCCGTTCCTTGAAAACGATGATAACCACCGTGCCTTGATGGGTGCGAACATGCAAAGACAAGCACTTCCTTTATTAAAACCACACGCACCATATGTCGGAACTGGTATTGAATATAATATCGCTCACGATTCCGGTGCTGCAGTCTTAGCTGAGGAAGATGGCATCGTCGCTAAAGTCGATGCTAAAAAGATTGTTGTCCAAAATGATGATGGCACAGTCAAAACATATATTTTACAAAAATTCTTACGTTCTAACGGCGGAACCTGCATCAATCAAACACCAATTGTCGATGCTGGTCAACACGTTAAGAAGGGTGAAATTATCGCTGATGGCCCAGCTATGGATCACGGTGATTTAGCTCTTGGACAAAACGTTTTAATCGCCTTTACTACTTGGAATGGATATAACTACGAAGACGCTGTCATTATGTCAGAACGTCTCGTTAAGGATGATGTCTATACTTCAATCCACATTGAGGAGTACGAAATTGAATGCCGTACAACCAAATTGGGCGATGAAGATATCACTAGAGATATTCCTAACACTTCTAACGAAGCTAAGGCTAATCTCGATGAAAACGGTATTATCATCCCAGGTGCTGAAGTTAAAGAAGGCGACATCCTCGTTGGTAAAGTTACTCCAAAAGGACAAACTGATCCGACAGCTGAAGAAAAATTATTACAGGCTATCTTCGCTGATAAGACTAAAGACGGAAAGGATTCTTCCTTACGCGTTCCACACGGAGGCGCGGGTATTGTTCTCGATGTCAAACGCTTCTCAAGAAAAGATGGCGCTGAATTACCACCTCTTGTCAATGAAGTCATTAAGGTCTACATCGTTCAAAAGAGAAAAATCTCTGAAGGTGATAAGATGTCAGGACGTCATGGTAATAAGGGTGTTATTTCCAAGATTTTACCAGTTGAGGATATGCCGTTCTTACCAGATGGCACCCCAATTGATATCATGCTCAATCCATTAGGTGTTCCATCTCGTATGAATATCGGACAAGTTTTGGAAATCCATTTAGGTATGGCTTGCCGGAAGTTAGGTATTCACGTCGCCACACCAGTCTTCGATGGACTTAGCAATGATGAAATCTTCGACTTGATGGCCAAAGCTGGTCTCGATAGCGATGGCAAGAGCATTCTCTATGATGGACGTACAGGTGATAGATTCGATGAAAGAATCTCTGTCGGTGTCATGTATATGATTAAATTAGTCCACATGGTCGATGATAAATTACACGCCAGAGCAACAGGACCTTATTCATTGGTCACTCAACAACCTTTAGGCGGTAAAGCTCAAAATGGCGGACAAAGATTCGGTGAAATGGAAGTTTGGGCTCTTGAAGCTTATGGAGCAGCTCATATCTTACAAGAAATTCTCACTATCAAGTCCGATGATATGGTCGGAAGAGCCAAGGCATACGAAGCAATTATTAAGGGTCAGCCAATTCCAAAACCAGGAATGCCTGAATCCTTCCGTGTCCTGATTAAGGAATTACAATCTTTAGCTCTCGATGTCAAGTTGCTCGACAAGAACGGTAATGAAATCAGAACTGATAATCTCGCCGAGGAATCAGAAAAAGAAGCTAGAAAGATTAACTCTTCTGTCAGAGAAATGACTAGTGATATTCGCTTAGTTAATGACGAAGATTACGATCAGGATTAAGGAGGTAAGTTGAATGTTTGATGTAAATGAATTAGTTGCTATTCAAATCGGTTTAGCCTCACCAGAAAAGATTAGAGAATGGTCTCATGGTGAAGTAACAAAACCAGAAACGATCAACTACCGTTCACAGAAACCTGAACCAGATGGTTTATTCTGTGAAAAAATCTTTGGTCCGGCCAAAGACTATGAATGCCACTGCGGCAAATATAAAAAGTCCCGTTTTAAGGGCATCACCTGTGATAAATGTGGTGTTGAAGTTACAACTAAAGCCGTCAGAAGAGAGAGAATGGGTTCAATTGAACTCGCCTCTCCATGCGCGCATATTTGGTATTTAAAAGGCATCCCATCAAAAATGGGATTAGTCTTAGACATTTTACCAAAGCAACTTGAGGATATTGTCTATTTTAAGAGCCATATCTGCCTCAATGCTGGTATGTCTAAAAACATTTTCAAAAAGCAGGTTTTTGATGAGAAAACCGGCCGCCTCGTCTTTACAAAAGTTATTAATGAGGAAATTTTACCAACTCTCGATCAAGAGTCTTATGATTACCAAGAAGGTAAAGAATTAGTTGAAAGAATGCTTAATGAGCATGAACCATTTAACTTCTTCGATACTTCTTACTACGTTTCTCGTTTCCTCGGATGCGAATTCGGTATTGGCGCTGAAGCAGTTCAAAAACTCTTACACGAAGTCGATATCAATGAAGAATTCGATAAGATTCAAGAAGAATTAAAATCATCTCAAGGTCAAAAGAGAGCTAAACTCATCAAGAGATTAGAAACTGTTGAAGCTTTCAAGACCTCAACAAATAAGCCTGAATGGATGGTTCTCGATGTCCTCCCGGTCATCCCACCAGATCTCAGACCGATGTTACCTCTTGACGGTGGACGTTTCGCTACCAGCGATCTTAACGATCTCTATCGCAGAGTTATCAACAGAAATAACCGTTTAAAGAGATTAATTGAAATGACTTCTCCTGATGTCATTCTCATGAACGAAAAGAGAATGCTTCAAGAAGCAGTCGATGCTTTAATCGATAACGGCCGTAAAGGTAAACCGGTTATGACTACTGCCGGAAAACCATATAAATCTCTTTCAACATCCCTTAAAGGTAAGTCTGGACGTTTCCGTCAAAACTTACTTGGTAAGCGTGTCGACTTCTCTGGACGTTCCGTTATTGCTGTCGGACCATCCTTAAAGATGTATCAATGCGGATTACCAATGGAGATGGCAGTTCAATTATTCCGTCCTTTCATCGCTCATGAAATGCTTAAGAATGGATCTGCTACATCCCATAAACAAGCTAATAAGATGATTGATCATTACGAAGCAAAGGTTCTCGATGCTGTCGATGAAGTCATCAAAAATAAATACGTCTTGCTTAACAGAGCTCCTACCCTTCACAGATTGGGTATTCAAGCTTTCCGTCCGGTTATCGTTACCGGTCACGCGATTCGTTTACATCCTCTTGTCTGTGCTGCGTTCAACGCTGACTTCGATGGTGACCAAATGGCTGTCCACCTTCCATTGTCAGATGAAGCTCAATATGAAGCAAAGACCTTAATGCTCGCCTCAAATAACATTCTTGGTCCAAAGGATGGAAAACCTATTGTCACTCCGTCACAAGATATGATTTTAGGTAACTACTATTTAACTTTGGAATCTGATGTTCCTTACTTCAAACATAAAGCTGAAATCCTTAGAAATGTCTATCACGATGAAGAAGAAGCTGCACGTTACGATTTATATGCAGAATGCGAAGGTAAAGTATTCCGCGATATCGATGAAGTCATGAGAGCTTATCAAACAAAGCAAATCCACTTGCAGAACAGAATTGCTATCAAAGGCAGCGCTATGCATAAAACCGGATTCAGTGAAAAGATGAACAATTCATACTTAATCACTACTGTCGGTAAGATTATCTTCAACCAAATCTTCCCAGAAGATTTCCCATATCTTAACGTTAAGCCAACGGATAAGAAATTTAACAATTTAAGCGGCGATCTCGATACCTTCTTCGTACCAAAAGGTACAAATATTAAAGAATATATCGCTTCATTACCACTTAAATCACCATTTGCTAAGAAGGATTTATCTGCTATTATTGATGAAGTCTTCAAGCGTTATCACAATCCAAGAACTAGTGAAGTTCTCGATAAATTAAAAGATCAAGGCTTCTTCTATTCCACTATTTCCGGTATTACTATTTCAATTGCGGATATTCCACTTGTTGAAGGCAAAGAAGAAATTCTTAAAGCTGGAGATGAAAAAGTTGAAAAGATCAACCGCTTATTCAACAGAGGTTTAATTACCGATGAAGAAAGACATACAAAAGTTGTCGGTGTTTGGTCAGATGTTAAGGAAAAAGAAATTCAACCAGTCTTGACTAAACAATTAGAGAGAGATAAACGTAACCCAATCTACATGATGAGTGATTCCGGTGCTCGTGGTAATATCTCTAACTTCGTCCAACTTTCTGGTTTCCGCGGATTAATGGCGAAACCTAATGGTGATACAATCGAATTACCTATTAAGTCTTGCTTCAGAGAAGGCTTAACTGTTTCTGAATTCTTTATTGCAACCCACGGTGCTCGTAAGGGTGGCGCGGATACTGCGTTAAAGACCGCTGACTCAGGTTACTTAACAAGAAGACTTGTCGATGTTTCTCACGATGTTATTATTAGAGAAGAAGACTGCGGTACCGATCATGGCTTCGTTGTTGAAGAAATCCGTGAACCAGGTGCTAAAGAAGCTACTGTCCCTCTTAAAGATAGATTAGTCGGTAGATATTCTTGCCACGATATCGTCGATCCAAATACTGGAGTCGTCATCTGTGAAGGTAATACCTTAATGGATGAAGATATCGCTGATAAGATTATTAAAGCCGGTATCAAGAAAGTAGAAATTAGATCCTTATTTGGCTGCGAGACCAAAGATGGTGTCTGTGTCCACTGCTACGGACGGAACTTAGCTTCAGGTAAAGTTGCATCTATCGGCGATACAGTCGGTATTATGGCAGCTCAATCCATTGGTGAACCTGGTACTCAATTAACCATGCGTACCTTCCACACCGGCGGTGTTGCCGGAAGCGATATCACTCAAGGTTTACCTCGTGTTCAAGAATTATTTGAAGCTAGAAAACCTAAGGGTGAAGCAATTATTTCTGAAATTGCAGGAACTGTTGATTCAGTTACTGTTGATGATAAGAATAAATCGACAATCGTAATTAAAAACGATCTTGAAGAAAAATCTTATACAACTGTCATCGGTGCTCACGTTATCGTTAGCGAAGGCATGAAAGTTTATAATGGTCAAGCCTTAACCGATGGTTCTATTAATCCAAAAGAACTTCTCAATGTCTCTGATGTTAGAGCTGTTGAAAAGTATATCGTCCAAGAAATTCATAAAGTTTACCGCGCTCAAGGTATTGAAATTTCCGATAAGCACATTGAAGTTATCGTTAAACAAATGATGCGTAAGATGGTCATTGTCGATGGAGGAGACACTGATTTACTCCCAGGCACTAGAGTTGAAACGATTCGCTTCACTGAAGCTAATGCTAAGGCTTTAAGCCAAGGTAAGCGCCCAGCTGTCGGTTATCCAAAGATCTTAGGTATTACTAAGGCTGCTCTCGATACTGAAAGCTTCCTCTCATCTGCTTCCTTCCAAGAGACAACAAAGGTTCTTACCGATGCTGCTATCAAGGGATCAGTCGATTACTTACATGGTCTTAAAGAGAATGTTATGATTGGTAAACTTATCCCTGCTGGTGATGCTTTCTTTGAAAAGAAAGAAGAAGAAAGCGAAGATAACAAGGTTACAGAAGAAGAAAAAGATTATTCGACAACCTTGCCAGAAGAAGATGATAACGTGATTAACTTCACCGATATCTTCAGTGACGATAACGAAAATTAAAAAATATAAGCTATCCTTCGGGATAGCTTTTTTTGTGTCTTAATTGATGCAAGTCGAGATAATTCAAGATATAATATGAACGTTTAGAGGTTAAATCTATGGAGAGAAATGGATCAATTGAAGTTATCTGCGGACCGATGTTCGCTGGCAAGAGCGAAGAGATTATTCGGAGAATCCGCCGGATTGAATATGCGAAGAAAAAAGTTATTTGTTTTAAACCGGGTATTGATAATCGTTACTCACCAGATGAGATTGTTTCGCATAATATGACAAAAAAGAAATCATATGTAATTTCTTCATCAAAGGATATTTTAAAGTATCTCGATGATGATGTTTATGCAGTAGTTATCGATGAAGTGCAGTTTCTTGATCACGATATCGTTTCGCTTTGCGAAAAATTAGCGAATAAAGGTATAAGAGTAATCGTCGGCGGACTTGATTTAGATTTCCGCGGCGAGCCGTTTTCAGTGACGATGGAATTATTAGCTAGAGCGGAAAAGGTTACTAAATTAACCGCGATTTGTGTTAAATGTGGCAATGAAGCGACGCGGACTCAACGGATAGTTAATGGTTTTCCGGCTTTTTATGAAGAAGAAATTATTTCTGTTGGCGCGAAAGAAAAGTATGAACCGCGTTGTCGGTTTTGCCATGAAGTCTATCATAGAGCAGATTTCATGAAAGAAATAAAGGGATAGTTATGAAAGAGACGACTAAAAAATTCTTTTTGTCGTTGTTAACAGCTCTAGTAAGCGGCATCTTTATCGGAGTAATCGTTGGAGTTTATCAACTACTTTTACAATATGTTGTTGAGTTTTCCACATATATGTATACCTCATCCAAATGGTATTTGTTGCTTTTAATGTTTGTTTTAGTAATGCTTGCTGCCGCGATAAATTATTTGATTATCTCGCGTCGTAAAGGCGTTGAGGGATCAGGTATTCCAGTTTTGGAAGTCGGCGTTGAAGGTTTAATGGATATTGATTATAAATACGATATCCCTCTTTTAATTATCAATTCTTCGCTTTCGACCTTTGCTGGTTTCCCTTTAGGAAGTGAAGGGCCATCAGTTGTTTTAGGGGGCAAAACTGGAAAGTTAGTCAATGATATCTTCCATGTCGATGATAAAGATAATATCTTAATGGCAGCTGGCTGCGGATTTGGAGCGGCTTTTTTGTCTCCTATAGCGGGACTTGCCTATATGTTTGAAGAAAACCTCCATAAAATTAATATCAAGTTGCTTCTACGCGGAATAGTGATGATGGTGCCAGCTTTTATTATCACGTCTTTAATAAATCACCATCATTTATTATCAATTTCCAATGCCGAAATAATTAACTTTAATTATTATTTTGTGTTTATCTTTTTGTTTATGATTGATATCATTATCGCTTTAGCTTTTGCTAAAGGATTAATTTTCTGTGTCTATATTTTTGGAAAATATAAAAATAAGAAAGTTATAAAATATCGGGGAATTATTTTCTTTGCTTTGATTTTCGTAATGTCGCTCTTCTTCTTTAAACTTATGGGATCAGGGTCACAAATAATCAATAATATTTATTCATATAGCGGAGTATTTTTCCTTTTTGGCATCTTGCTTTTGCGATATTTGTTAACGGTTTTAACCGGCAGCGGAAAAGTTACTGGTGGATTAGTTGTTCCATTGATGACATTAGGTGCAATTGGCGGAATGATAATTTGTGAGATTTCTTCTTTACTTTTTAACCTCAACCAAGAATTTTTCCCGGTTATAGTCTTAATTTCCATGACTTTAACTTTTTCTTATGTGACGATGACTCCATTAACTTCAACGTTATTAGCTTATTCTGTTATAGGTTATTCTTTTGGCAATTATTTTTATCCGTTGCAGTTGATACCAGTTTTATTAATTTTAAATTACGGAGGATATTTTTTGCTGAAATATCTCTTAAGACATCAATGTATTTATCCTCAGATGTGTCATTTGATAATTGATGATTATTATAATGATGATAAAGTTGAAAAAGTGAAATAAAATAATTTATTTACTTTGTAAATAGTGTAAAATAAGTATACCTATGTCTTGCAGGAGGTTTTATGGAATACGTCTTACTCGTAATATCAGTTATATTAATTATCTTGACCTTGCTTCAGGGCGGTAAAAGCGATGGAGCATCCGGAGCTATTACCGGTTCAAGCAAAATGAATATTTTCGCTCGTACTAAAGAAAGAGGCAGTGAACTTATTGTTTCTCGATTAACCTTAGTTATGGGAATCCTCTTCTTCTTTGTCGCATTACTGGTTAAATATTTCTTTTAGAAGGTCGCGCGTCGACCTTTTTTCTTGAGGAGAGAAACATGTTAGAACAAATTTTAGAATTCGTGAAAGAACATCATCCAACTTATAAAGAGATTGTCGAACATTTTCAAGATAGTGAAGTTGAAGCTTTAAATTATTTTTTGAGAGTTCTTGAACAAAACGGGGATATTATCAAAGTTAAAAGCAATTATGTTTTACCGCGCGAGTTAGGACTTGTCGCCGGGACGATTACTGCGATTAAACCGCGTTTTGCTTTTGCGACGATTTCGGAAGAGGAAGATGTTTATATATCTCTCCATAATTTAAAAACAGCTTTTCTTAGCGATAGAGTTTTATTAAAAAAGATTTCAACGCGTTTTGATCATAAAAGCGAATATGAAGTGATGTATGTCACTAAACGCGCGAATGAATTTGTTGTCGGCGAAGTTGATGAAATTGGCAATAAAAAGTATCTTATCGTCGATAAAATCGCTCCTAAAAATTATCTTTTTAAGATTAAAGACAATGGTGTTGCAGTAGCTAATCATCAAATAGTTAAAGCAAAAATTGTAAATATCAACCTTTCTTTTGCTGAAGTAGAAGTAATTACTGCACTCGGTAATAAACTCGATATCGGAATGGATATCACGAGAATTATTTTATCTAATGGCGCGCCGATGGAATTTCCTGATGATGTGATGAAAGAAGTATCAAATATTCCAGACCATGTCGAAGAAAGCGAAAAAATTGGACGTGAAGATTTTACTAGCCATGTCATTGTTACTATCGATGGTGACGATGCAAAAGACTTTGATGATGCTGTTGAAGCTAAGAAAGTCGGAGATAATTATCAAATTGGTGTCCATATCGCCGATGTCGCCCATTATGTAAAGAAAGATCAACCTCTTGATGTCGAAGCATTAAACCGCGCGACTTCCCTTTACGTTCAAGACAGAGTTGTTCCGATGCTTCCTTTTCAGCTATCAAACGGAATATGCTCATTAAATCCAAATGTTGAAAGACTTGTTACTTCTTGCCTTTTTACAATTGATAAAAGCGGAAACGTTCTCGATAGCAAGATTTGTAAAGGTGTGATTAAATCATATAAGAGATGTACATATAATGAAGTTAATCAGTTTTT
This sequence comes from uncultured Bacilli bacterium, assembly GCA_944332525.1. GTDB lineage: Bacteria > Bacillota_I > Bacilli_A > RFN20 > CAG-449 > CALVJO01. Next base: position 18,715 of record CALVKD010000058.1, read on the forward strand.
AAAAGTCGATCGTTATCAAAAAGATCCATCAGAGTATAGCGAAGTGGAAAAACTTTGGATTGATTTACTCGATGCTGCCTCAATTATCAGAAAGAAAAGACAGAAGATGGGCGGACTGGAATTAGAATCGGTCGAATTAAAATTTAAGATTAATTCTGAAGGACAACCTTATGATGTCGAAAAGAGAAAACAAGATGTCGGTGAAGAATTAATTGAAGATTTAATGATTAAAGCTAATGAAATCGTCGCTTCGACAATTGAAAGAAAGAAACTTCCGATGGTTTTCCGTATCCATGAAAAACCGCGGGCAAAACGTTTAGAAGCTTATAAAATTATTTCTGAGTTTAAAGGATATCCATGCCATCTCGACCCTCTGAATTGCTCACCAAAGGATGTATCGGTTTATCTCGACACAATTAAAGATGAAAATGATAAAGAAATCTTATCTTCTTTATTGCTTAGATGTTTAGCAAAGGCTAAATATTCAACCCAAAATAAAAAGCACTTTGGATTAGCTTCATCATCTTATTGTCATTTTACTAGTCCGATTCGTCGGTATCCTGATTTATTAGTCCACCGCTTAATCGATCGTTATTTTGTTGAAGGCGATACATCTTTCAACGATGATTTTAAAACAATGCTATCTCTTAGAGCGGATTTATCTTCTCAAAGAGAGAGACGTGCCTTAACAATTGAAAGAGCAGCTGATAGCTTGCTTTCCTGCAAGTTAATGAAACCATTTATCGGTGAAAAGTATTTAACTAAAATCGTATCGATGACCGATAAAGGTATGTTTTTACAGCTTGATAGCGGAATTGAAGGATTTATCTCTTTTGAATCATTAAAAGATGATTATTATATTTTTGATGAAGAAACTTATATTGCTAGAGGTAAAAGAAGAGGCAAGATTTATCATCTAGGTGATAGTTTAGAGGTTATTCTTGATTCGGTTGATTTAGATAAAGCTCAAATTACTTTTGTTACAGAAAAGGCCAAAAAAGAAGTAGATAATTTCTATTTGCCTCATAGGAGAAGAAATGGTAAGAGAAGATAAATTAATCGCGACTAATCGCCGGGCGAGCTATGAGTATTTTCTTTCTTCACCAATTGAATGCGGCATTGTTTTAACCGGAACAGAGATTAAATCCTTAAGAAAACATTCCTGTTCGCTTCAAGATGCATATGTCATTATCAAAGGCCATGAGGCTTTTATTCTCGGAATGCATATCGCTCCATATGAGCAGGGAACAATTTATAATCACGCGGAGACGCGGACCCGTAAATTATTGCTGCATAAAAAGGAAATTTTAAAATTGGAAGGTAAAATTTCTCAGCAGGGATATACTCTTATTGCGACAAAAGTTTATCTTTCCAAAGGTCGAGCAAAGGTTGAAATTTGCTTGGCTAAAGGTAAAAAACTTTATGATAAACGCGAAGATTTAAAAAATAAGTCCCAGCAGAGAGAAATGCTCGCAAAACAGAAAGAATACAATAATCGATGACCATATGGTCATCTTTTTTATATAAAATTTTAATATAGGTATTAACCTTAATTTTTCTTTTTCTCTTTGATTGTAATAAGGTTATTTATTAGTTATAATTTTTTTAGGGAAGTTTTAGCTATGAAAAGAAAAATATTTTTGTCAATCATCCTAATTCTGGAACTTGTGGTTTTAGTTGCTCTGTTTATCGATCCAGTTAGAGATTTAATCGTCTCTGTGTGGCCGATGTTTGGAACAATTCATAGTCATATTTCCAATGCTTTTAGCCAGTTTACTAGTTTAATTAAGCTCAACTGGTATCAATCGTTGCCATCATTTATTCAGCGTTTATTGGTAGTGATAGTGTTTAATATCGCCTTCATTATCGTCTATGCTATAGTGTTCGGTATTATTGCTTATGCAATTAGAAAACATAAGCAGAAAAAACTCTTGCAAGCCGGAAAAGAAATCCATCTCACCGATGAAGAAAATGCTAAATATGAGTGGAAACTCTATGAGCAACGCTTTCCAAAAAGAAGACTTTTATCTCTGCTTATTCCTATTATAATTTTTGCTTTGTTTATCTTACTGCGTTACGATACGACAATTTGCGCGCGTTATGATAATTATCATCACGGCGTCTTCGATTTCTTTGGAACGATTGAACCTTATCTTTTCGGTTTAGGACAATATATCTCTGATGCAATTGGAGCATATATCCGTTTAAATAACGCAATCGTTGCTAAACTCGGAGTCACCTATGTTGAATGGATTGAAATCGCTGTAGCGTTTATCTTAGTTTGCTTAATCTGGTGGGGATTCTTCTCTATCTTTGCTAAACCATTTAGAATCCATCATGCGAAAAAGAGAGCTAATAAAGCTAAGAAAAAATATATTATCAAGATGGAAAACATTGAGTATAAAGCTTTGAAAAAGGCTAAGAAAGAAGATGCTAATTCCAAAAAAGTTCAGGATTTATATAATCAGGATGTCGAAGCTCCTCAAGAAGAAGCGAAAATTGAAAATATTGCTAAAACTTATGATGATAAAGCTAATGCCAAATTGCCTGATGATGGCAGCTTAAGTCAAGACGCTAAAGATTATATTGATGATATTGCAACGGGAATTGTCGATTTAGGTGTTGTTGACGAAGATAACGATGAATTACAAAAGCCTTTACTCTCTCGTCAATCGCATTTCGTCGGCGAAGAAGAAATTGATATTAAACTTGAAGAAGAACCATTAATTGAAACAGTTGAAGAAGAGGAAGAATATTATCAAGGCGAAGATAGTGATGAAATCTCTGATTTTGAACATTATCAAAGCGATAATGGTTTCTCTCTAGAACTTGAAGATAAGGTTAGAAAATATAACGTTGATACTGTTCAAGATGACCAAGATGTAGTGAAGTATCAAGATGATAATGTCGCTATTCATGAATACGAAGACGTTAATTCTAATAAAGTCGTTAAAGAAGAAAAGAAGGAACAATATTTCACACCTAACTACGTTGAGGAAGAAAGTTTCTTAGTAGCGATGGTTGATGAAAAAGAAGATAATGATCAACTTACTGAAGAAGAAGTTAATCAAGAAAATAAAGAAGTCGCTAGCGATGAAGAAACTATTTTTACTCCGACTGAAGCTATTAAAGAAGAAATGGAAGAGACTGCTGAAATTCCATCTGAAGAAACAGAATCTGTAACTGAAGAAGATAATTTACCTCAGGAGACAGAAGAAGTTAAGGAAGAAATTGTAACTGAAACTGCTGAAAATAAGCCAGAAGAAAAAGTAGAAATAACTGAAACAGTGACAGAAACTATTGCTGAAGAAATTACCCCAGAAAAAGATGAAGAAATCGCCGTTGAAGAAACGATAACAGAAACTGTTGAACCTGAAGAAGAAATTACTTCATCTAGCGGCATCATCGCTCAAGATGTTGTTGACCGCGATAGCGTTTCATTAGATACTGATGGAGTCGCTTTAGATTTAGTTGAAGATAAAGCTCAAGATAATAACGATTTGTATTTAGATAACATTGAGGCGACAATCAGCGAAGAAGATAAAAATAGAAAAGAAGCTGAACAGAGAGCTTTAAGAGCGGCTTTAGAAAGAAAGAGACAAGAAGCTCAAGAAAAAGCTGTTGAAGAGAAAATTGAAAAAGAAAAAGCGGGTATTTTAGCAAATAATTTGTCAGATAGTTCTTCTCATGGCAAGATTAAACCATTAAAGAGTAGAGATATTCGCGGAGCGATGAATGCTTATCTCTTAAAAGCTGAAGAAAGTAAGCCGCGGAGCGATGAAGACTTACTGCTTTCTAAGCCTTTAACTAAAATTCGCGAGAAGAAAAATATTAAGCCTTTAAACGTTAAAAAGTAATTTAGGAGGTTAGTTATCTAACCTCTTTTTTTAATCTAAATAATTAAGGTTTATTTTAAGAAGATTAACCGATATAATATCATTAAAGTGTTAAATGAGGTATGACAAATGAGTGATGAATTAAATAAAAATGTTCCGGAAAAAGAAAGTGAAAATTCTCAAACTCCGGAAGTAAAAAATCCAGAAACAAATGCACAACCTGTTGAAGAAAAAAAAGAAGAAACAAGCCCAGTGGTTGAAGTTAAAGAAGAAAAAACTGAAGAAGTAGCCTCCGAAGAGGGCAAAAATGAATTTTTAAAGCCAGTTAAAGCTAGACATATTTCTTCGGTTAGCGAAGAGATGGAAACCTATAACAAAAAAGTTGATGCTTTCAATGTTGAATATAAGCAATCAAGGCGCATTAATATTATTTTATTAATTGTTGTGGCCATCATTTTCATCGGATCGGTCGCTCTTAGCTCGGTAATTGGTCAAGCTTATATCTTTATCTTAATTGGCGGAGTTGTTCTTTATTTTGTCTTAACAACCGTATTTTCTAAAAAGACTCAAAAGAAAATAACAGCGAAAGCCAACGAAATTCTTAATGATTATTTTGCTTTCAATGATTCTTATGCCTATAATGACGAAGCTTTCAGTGATGTAATGTTTGATTATAACGTTAAACTTGATCCATCTTATTTACTCTCTTTAGATATTTTTAAAGATGTCGATAGCGTAGCCGGTAGAGATTTAGTTAAAGGTAAATTATTAGGAATTGATTTCTTGGCCGGTGATGGCTCAATTAAGACTAAAGAAGTAAATGAAAAAGGTAAAAATATCTTAGCTATAGTTTTCTATGGTAAAGCCGTATTCTTAGAAAAAAGCTATATTAATGATGGACGCTTAGTCGTTTATCTTAAAGGTAAAGGTAATGATGCCCCAACAAATGTTGATGGTTTAGAAGTTGTTAATACACCTTTATCTGAACGCTTTGTTGTCTATAGTGAAAAAGGTAATGAAAAAATCTTAACGAAAAAGGTTTGTGATGCGATTGAAAAGATGGAAATTAATGATAATCTCTATGATTTCTTCATCGTTTTCAATAATCAAAGAACTATTTTCCTCTTCTCTTATAGCGATGAGATGATGGTTATCAGCGTTGATCACCATCTTGAAGAAAAGCTTGTTGAACAATATCCTTCAGATGCTAGAAAGATGGTTGAAATCGTTAAAGCCTTAGAAACGAAGTGATTACCATGGAAAGCGAATTAGCAATTGGTAAGTGGGTAAGAATCCAATCTTATAAACACGATGGTTCGTTACATAGAACTTGGGATAATATGATGGTTATCGATATTAATGATGACTATGTTATCACCGGTTCATCTTCATCAAGAGTAGTTGAATGCGACGGACGCATTTGGTATACCAAAGAACCCGCGGTTTCAATCTTTTCTTTAAAGAGATGGTTTAATGTCATCGCGATGATTCGCGGTAAAAATATTTGCTATTACTGCAACATCGCTTCTCCATCGCTTATCGAACATCATTTAATTGAATATATCGATTACGATTTGGACTTAAAATTATTCCCAACCGGCGATATTATGGAACTTGATAGAAAAGAATACCTTTTCCATAAAGATAAATATCAATATCCTGATTCAATTGACTTAATTGTCAACCACGAGTTTCAAAGAGTTAAAGCGATGATGGAGAAAAACGAATTCCCGTTTGATGATAAGAAAATTCATGAATATATCGATGAATTTTATAAAATAAAACATGAGCAGGATGAAATTTATTAAAGAGGCTACTAGCCTCTTTTTTAATAAAAAAAGATCTCCGAAGAGATCTTAGAAATGAACTGGAATATTTTTTGTCGGATTGAGAAGTTGATCGATTTTAGTAATTGCGATAACTGCTTCTCCAAAGCCGCAGGTGAGATTTTTAACTTTGCCCTCATAGTAGCAGCTATTACCGATTGCATAGACATTCGGTAATGAAGTTTCAAAGAAATTGTTAACTTCAATTCCGAGTTTGTAAGTTTTAACTGGAAAAATTGATGGTGATGAGGTAATTCCGTATTGAACGATAATCGCGTCGACTGGTAAGACATCATCTCTTTCTACTTCAAGGTGGGAGATTGTTAGTTTATTAACTTTACCATCTGTTCCTTCAAGTGATTTTATTAAATAAGGTTTATAGACTTTGACGCGTTTTTCTTTTAATAAATCGACAGAATGTGCTTGAGCCCGGAAATCATTTCTGCGGTGTACAATTGATACTTCTAAGGCGACATCGCTAAGCATATTAGCAACATCGACAGCCGAATCTCCTCCTCCGAGAACAGCAACTCGCTTGTTGATAAAATTTTCTTTGCTCGGTACGGAATAGTAGATGTTAGAGAATTCATCTTCGTTAGGAAGATTAATCTTCCGCGGAGTGAATTTTCCCATTCCGGTGGTGATTAAGATAAAACGGGTTTGATAAGAAGCTTTATTAGTGACGACTTCATATCCGTTTTCAATAGTTTTAACTTCTTTTACTTCTTCATGAACATGTAAATCAAAGTGATTTGGTTTATTCATCGTTTGAGCGATTAAGTCTTTGATATAGTCTCCCGCGCGTACTCGGTTAATACCTGGTAAGTCGATAATATCTTTTTCTGGATAAAGAGAGGTTAACTGACCTCCTAAAGTATCCATCCCTTCAAGAAGAATTCCTTTAAGGGTGTGAAGAGAGGCGAGAGTCGCGGCATAAAGTCCGACAGGTCCACCTCCAATGATGATGATATCTTCCATTTTTTGTGTCTCCTTTTATATGGCTTGTTTTAATTATTATACTCCGAGATATATTTTTTGACCATATGGCAAAATACAGAATACGTCATTAATTTTTAATTTTTTTAAAAAATTAAACAAAATATCTAATTTAGTAAAAAAAGTTTGATAGTTTCTAGTAAAGGTTAATGTTTTTTTCTTTTCGCGTGGTATACTTTCTATCGGTGATAACATGATTATTAAATTTATTACAAATTCTGCTGATAAAACCCAGTTATTAGCAAATAAATTAGCTTCTGCTTTAGAAAAAGGCGATGTCCTGACTCTCGATGGTGACTTAGGCGCGGGCAAAACAACATTTGTTCAGGGCCTAGGACGCGGATTAGGTATTGAAGGAAATATTAATAGTCCGACTTTTAATATTCTTAAATGCTATTTCAATGGTAAACTTCCTCTTTACCATATCGATGCCTATCGTTTAGAAGACCATGTCAATACCGACATCGGACTTGAAGAGGTTATTGAAGGTGACGGAGTGGCTGTAATTGAATGGCCAAAGTTTATTCAAGAGATGATTTTTGAACCTCTGGAAGTTTCTATTAAAATTGTTTCGGAAAAGGAAAGAGAAATAACTTTCCAATCGGATTACATTAAATATCAACGGGTATTTGATCGTTTAAAGGAGATTAAAGATGAATTATAAACTTTATCTTGATAGTTCGGATATTTATCTCTCTGTCGGAATTTCTCTTGATGGAAAGTTAATCTATTCATATCAAAAAGATTGCTTTAAAAGACAATCGGAATTTATGATGAGCGAAATTGATAAAGCTTTAAAAGCCTGCTCAATTTCTATGAAAGATATTTCGGAAACTGTAATCGGCATCGGCCCAGGTTCTTACACCGGAGTAAGAATTTCTTTAGCAATTGCTAAAACTCTTTATGCGATTAGAAATATTAAGGTGACACCTTTATCATCTTTACAAATCATGGGTGATTATGGTGAAAGTTATATCGCTTTAATGAATGCGCGGAGCAATAGAAGTTATATCGGCGTTTATAGCGATGGTAAGGCTCTTATCGAAGATCAAGTTCTCGGTAATGATGAAGCGAAAAAGTTAATAGAAGATTATCTTGAAGAAGGCTATCATCTCCGCGGAGATGCGGCCTATTTAGGTTTAGAAAGCGAACGTCCTTCTTTAGTAAGCGGATTATTTACCAATGGTGAACATCAAGAAAGTTATGAAATTGTTGATAAATTAACTCCGCGTTACCTCAAGGAGAATTATTGATGTTTAGAAAAGCTTCATCTGAAGATGTCAAAGCGATTGTCGAATTAGAAAATGAATTATTTGTCGATCGCTGGAATGAACAGCAGTATCTCTATGAATTAAATGAAAATAAATTTTCCACGACATTGCTCCTTTATCAGGGAGATATATTAGTTGGATATATCAATTTTTGGATATTATTTGAAGATGCTGATATAAATAAAGTCGCAATTAGAAAAGAGTATCAGCGGCATGGATACGGACATTCTTTATTAAAAGAGGCTTTAAAAATTATTGATAAGGCTAACTGCTTATTCACGCATTTAGAAGTTAGGGAGAGCAATGTGGCCGCGATTAATCTTTACGAAAAAGAAAAATTTAAAAAACAAGGTGAAAAAAAGCATTATTACGATGATGGCGAAGATGCTTATATCATGATCAGGAGTATTGGTGATGTCTATGAAAGATGAATTGATTTTAGCTATTGAATCAAGCTGTGATGAAACAGCTGTAGCAGTATTAAAAAATAATCAAGAATTATTAGCTAATGTTATTTCTACCCAAATTGCTGTCCATCAAAAATATGGTGGAGTTATGCCGGAAATCGCTTCGCGTTTGCACGTAGAAAATATTTCTATCGTTATTAAAGAAGCTTTAGAAAAAGCTAATATTTCTTTAGATGATTTAACTTGCGTCGCGGTAACGCGCGGACCGGGGTTAATCGGTGCTTTACATGTCGGATTACAGGCTGCTAAAACAATTGCTTTAACATATAATAAACCTCTTGTTCCGGTTCACCATCTCTGCGGACATATCTATGCAAATGAATATGTTAGCGAATTAAAATTCCCTTGCTTAGCTATTGTTGTTTCTGGGGGAAATACCGAACTGGTTTTAATGAAAAAACATCTCGATTTCCAAATTATTGGGGAAACTGGAGATGATGCGATTGGCGAAGCTTTTGATAAAGTTGCAAGAGTTGTCGGATTACCTTATCCAGGCGGAGTTTCTATCGATAGAGAGGCTAAAAACGGTGAGCATATCTATCATATTCCGCATCCGCATGTCGAAAAGAAATATGACTATTCTTTCTCAGGGATGAAGACGGCGGTTATTAATTTAGTTACAAAGGAGAGAAATAATCACCGGGAAGTGAAAGTTGCTGATTTAGCGCGTTCTTTCCAAGAAGATGCGGTTAATTATCTCCTTGATAAAGCTTTACCGGCTGTCGATGAATTTAATATTAAACAAGTTGTTTTGGCTGGCGGAGTTTCCGCGAATTCTTATTTAAGAAGAGAGATTGTTAGACGCTTAAAAGATAGAGATGTCGAAGTTGTTATCCCACCTCTTTGGTGCACGACTGATAATGCCGCGATGATTGCTAAAGTCGGTCATTATCTTTATAAACAAGGTGTTTTTGCCGATATTTCTCTAGGTGCGGACCCAACTTGGCAAATTGAAGACTTTAGAAATTTTCAGGAGTGATTTATGAAAGATTTTTACTTAGAAATATTACACGTTGATAAATCTTGCGGGGCGAGATACGGCATTTTGCATACTCCGCATGGAAATGTTGAAGTTCCGATGTTTATGCCGGTTGGTACTTTAGCTACAGTAAAAACTATGTCGCCTGAAGAATTAAAAGAATGCGGTGCAGGAGTTATTTTAGCTAACACTTATCACCTTTCACTAAGACCGGGTGAAGATGTTGTAGCCGCGGCTGGCGGATTACATAAATTTATGAATTACGACGGACCGATTTTAACGGATTCCGGTGGATTCCAGGTCTTTTCTCTAGCAGAAAAAAGAAAAATTACCGAAGAAGGAGTTACTTTTAAAAATCACCTCAACGGTGCGAAATTGTTTTTCTCACCGGAAAGAGCGATTGAAATAGAAGAAAAACTCGGCGCGGATATTATTATGTCGCTTGATGAATGCGTACATTATCCTGCTACCTACGAATATATGAAAAATTCCGTCGAAAGAACTTTAAGATGGGCGAAAAGAGGTAAAGATGCTCATAAGAGAGAAGATCAAGCTTTATTCGGTATCGTCCAAGGCGGAGAATTTGCTGATTTAAGAAAATACTGCGCGGAAGAACTCACTAAAATGGATTTTCCGGGTTATTCAATCGGGGGAACATCAATTGGTGAACCAAAGGATGTCATGTTTAAAATGATTCGCGATACCACGCCTTATTTGCCTTTTGATAAACCGCGTTATTTGATGGGTGTTGGTTCAGTAGATGCAATTTTAGAAGGTATTACCGACGGGGTAGATATGTTTGACTGCGTCTTACCGACGCGTATTGCTCGTCACGGAGCTTTGATGACTTCGCATGGCAGAGTAAATATCCGCGATAAAAAATACGAATACGATTTTACTCCTCTTGATGATAACTGCGATTGCTACTGCTGCAAAAACTATACAAAAGCTTATCTTAGACATTTATACAAATGCGATGAAACATTTGGTAAACGTTTGCTTTCCATTCATAATATTCGTTTCTTGATTCATATGATGGAAGAAGCGAGAAAGGCAATTAAAGAGGACCGCTTCTTGCAGTTTAAAGAAGATTTCCTCAAACAATTTGCCAGCGAGAAAGGATTTTAATATGGAAGATTATTCTCTTGAACAATTCGATTTTCCTCTTGATGAGGAATTAATCGCTCAAGAACCATCTCAGTTTCGCGATCATTCGCGGTTAATGGTTCTTAATAAAAAAGAAAAAACGATTGAACATAAGCACTTTTACGATATTATCGATTATTTACGTCCAGGTGATGTTTTAGTTAGAAATAATTCTAAAGTTATTCCTGCTCGTTTATATGGCGTCAAAGATCAAACTAACGCTCATGTCGAAGTCTTGCTTCTTAAAGATTTAGGTAATCACCTCTATGAATGCTTATGCGGTAATGCTAAAACGATTAAGGTGGGTACTTTAATCCATTTCCAAGATGATTTATTAACTATGACCTGCGTAGAAGTCCGCGATGAAGGTATCAGGGTAATGGAGCTCCATTATGACGGAATACTCTATGAAATTCTTGATAAATTAGGTAAGATGCCATTGCCTCCTTATATCCATAAGCAATGCCAAGATAATTCTCGTTATCAAACAGTCTACGCGAAAATTGAAGGATCAGCTGCTGCTCCGACCGCAGGATTCCATTTTACTGATGAATTATTTGAAAAAATTAAGGCTAAAGGGGTTGAAGTCCTCGATGTTACTTTACATGTCGGATTAGGTACTTTCCGTCCAGTTAAGACAAATAATATTCTTGAACACCATATGCATTCAGAAGAGTTTGAAATGACTCAAGAGGTTGCAGATCGCTTGAATTTAGCTAAAAAAGAAGGTAGAAGGATTATCGCAGTCGGTACGACTTCAACGAGAACTTTGGAAGCTATTTATAAAAAGTATCATCAATTTGTAAAGACTAAAGAATCGACAGATATTTTTATTTATCCAGGCTATAAATACGAAGCTATTGATGCTTTAATCACTAATTTCCACTTACCGAAGTCAACACTTATTATGCTTGTTTCGGCTTTTGCGGGAAAAGATTTTATTTTACACGCTTATGATGTCGCGGTGAAGGAAAGATATCGCTTTTTCTCCTTTGGCGACGCCATGTTTATCTATGAATAAGAAAAAAACTTTCTATTATGATTTATCAATCGATGAGATTGAAGAAATAAAAAAAAGCGGTAAAAGACCAATTTTAGGAATACATATCTGCTGCGCGCCATGCGCATGTTTTCCTTTAGAGTTTTTAACGCCTTATTTTCAAGTTAAATTATTATATGCTAATTCTAATATCTATCCGCGCGAAGAATATGACCGCCGGCTTAGCGAATTAAAAAGGTATTTAAAAATCTTTAATGAAGAACATCATCAAGATGTGGAATTAATCGAATTTATCTATGATAATGATGAATATAATAAGTCTTTAGCTCCATATGCATTAGAAAAAGAAGGCGGTCAACGCTGCTTAATCTGCTATGAAAAGCGGATGGATTTAACCTATCGCTACGCCGATGAACACGGATATGATTACTTTACAACCGTGATGACTATTTCTCGGCAAAAAGATTCTTTTATTCTTAATGATATCGGAGAAAAATTAAGTAAAAAATATAAGACTAAATATTTTTATTCCGATTTTAAAAAGCATCAAGGAATAGATCGAGCAACTGAGTTAAGAAAAGAATATAATCTTTATAACCAGCTTTATTGCGGATGCGTTTATTCGTATCTAGAAAGGAAAAGAAAAGATGAAGAAAAGTAGATTATTAGTTTTGCCTTTATCAATGTTATTGACCCTCACTTCTTGCAACGGGAAGGCTTTTATTCAAAAAGGCTTTGATATGTTTGATGCTGAATATCAAGAGCTTTTAGGCGAGAAATTAACCTATCATGTGATTAATTATTTAGTGGTTAATGACGAACAAGATGTCTATTATTATGTCACTTCTTCCTTCTCTCATAGCGAAGATATCAATGAAGATTATTTTGTTTATCACGTCGAACTTGATACGATTGAAGATTTAACTAAAAACCAATATCAAGAAATTTATGATGAGTACCTTAATAACGAATTAACAGGTTATGCAGGTACATTACTTTCTTAAATAGAATCTATTTTTTAGCGAGTATTATAAATGTTTATTAACAAAAAGCCAAGGAAGTGTCATGCTTTCTTGGCTTTTGAATTTAATCGTATGTTGATTTCTTAATGTAAAATTGATAGATGATTACATCTCATAATTTTGTTTCATCGGTTCGCTTGTTAATGATAAAGAAGTAATATGAGAACATTCTTTATAATAATAAACATATCCTTTAATAACATCTAACATCATCACAAGATGGAATAAAATCACAAATATCGATTGTAATGAACTAAACAGATAAATTGCTGATTGATAGAACGGAAACGAGAAAACTAATAGTAAAAACATTCCCGTTTTCATTAACGTAATGATAATATTCGCGGCAAAATAATTTTTATTTAATACAAAAAGCAATGTTTCAATAACTAAGAAAACGCTATAAGGTAGCAATGCTAGAAGTAAATAAGTATTGACTTGTCCAAGGAAGCAAGATATTAAAGCGATAATTAATATGATAAGGAAATTAACTGAAGTAAAAATAATTAATTTCTTATCGTTTATCTTCTTGTCTTTAACTTTAAATTTATTTTTTAGGTTATCGACTAAAAATAAACCTAAATCGAAAATCATGACCGAGAGGAACAAAAGCTTTAAGACTGTTTCAATTATTGAATGATAAGTAAAAGCCGCATTATTGATAATTAAATCAATGAATCCTCCGCGTGTAATAAATAAAATTAATAAGACAAATTTTAAGGTAATAAAAGCAATTATCTTAACTTTTGTAAGATTATTTTTCTTCATCGTTTTATAAAGCACGAGCTGAATAATTAAATATCCTAAAGCAATCAAAAGATAATTTCCGGTCATCACCAAAAATAAATCAGCAAAATTAGGAACAACGATAAAAGAATATAGTTGATAAATAGAAACGATAATTAAGATTATTAAAGTCGTTAAGCGATAATCAAGATAATTTTTTTTCATATCATACACCCCACTTATATATTTATTTTAACATATTCATATATATATTTACATTTTTTAAGCGAGTTTACCATTATTTAAATATTATGATTTGGGTGATATTTCATAAGCCTTATAAAAATTTATAAAAGAATAAAATATCAATCAAAATATTTTTAATTGATAATTATTCATAATGTATTCTTTAAATAAAATAAGCTAAATTAATGATTATAAATTTAATTAATATCGCGGAATAATGAGGTTTTATTTAAACGGGTGATTATCAAATACGATAGATAAGCGATTAAAACGCCGGTTATAGCTCCGGAAACGATTAAAATCGGTAAATAGGTGAATAAGTAAATTGAGCTTCCATCATTAGTCCAATATAGAAGAATCGCGCAGCAAATTTGCCCAATACCATGGAAAATAGCCGAGGCGACGCTAAGGGAGAAGATTGATAATTTTTTGATATAGCTTAAACCAATAACAACTAACGATGATAATAAGAAGCCTGATAATGATAAAAAGAAAGCGTATGAAACAACGCCGGTAAACATTACCGCCATTAATAAGACCCTTAATAACCCAATAGCAAAATAATCTCTTCTACCGTAATAATAAAGAATTATTAAATTCATCGTATTAGCTAATCCGAGCTTTACACCTGGTACCGGAACAATCATTGGTAATAGATTTTCTACATAATTTAGCAATACAGCTAAAGCGAGGAACATCGCGAGGGTGGCTAATCTTTTAACACTTGATGACTTCATACAGGTATCTCCGGATTTTCGCTTATAGCAGCGGAATGGATTATCACCATCACATAGTTAGGCGCGCAGGTTAAAGGAATATTTGGCCGAGAAATTGTTCCTTGAGCTGAGCAGATATGGTTAGGTGAAGTTTCTTTGACAATAGTGATGCCTCCGTTATCAATTTCGATTATTAAATCTTCAATTAATAAAGAGCAGTCGGCAAATTTGTATTCGGTTTTATACTCTTCATCATATTCTGAGGTGATTTCGCCTTTGAAGAGAATGATATAACGAGGATCATTAACGCTTTCATCACGGAGAGGTAAACTGATAAGTTCATCGCCGTTATAGTAAACAGATACCAAAGATCCCTCTTCAACTGGCATAAAAAAGATAAAAACTGACAAAAAAATGCCGATGAGCAATGTCAGCAAGGTTACAATAATATCTAATTTGCCCCATTTGAGGCTAAAATGTACTTCTCTTTTGGCTTTTTCCATCGTTTCTCTTCTTTATTTTAAAGTTTTTGCCGCATCTTGCAATTATTTAATTGTTAATGCTTCTTCTTTTTTGAATTTCTCGGTTATTTTTTTACTTTACGCTTAAAATTTTTTAAAACTTAGAAAAAGTGAGAAAGAAAAAATGGCCTATGAAACGCGGATAGCCGTTGTCATTTATACGCGTATGCGCGTGTTTAATAATATTATTGTCAAAGAAAAAAATATTTTTTTAAAAAAGTAGTTGCATTAATGTGTTTGATAGGGTATAGTTACGAAGGTTGACGATTTTTTTGTCACCACATTGAAGTGTAAGATTGCTAAACGCCGTTGTCCGTTGTCACGGTACAAGGAAAGTAGGTCACTTACATGGAGTGGAAAAGTCTAGCCAGATTTAGACAGGAGGAAACAACATGGCAAGTAAAAAAATCAGAATTCGCTTAAAAGCCTATGATTATCGCATCCTCGACGTTTCAGTTGAGAAGATTATCGCAGCAGCGAAGAATTCTGGAGCGTCAGTCGTAGGACCTATCCCTCTTCCAACAGAGAAACAAGTCTATACGATTTTAAGAGCTGTTCACATATACAAAGACGCTCGTGAACAATTCGAAATTAGAACACACAAGAGATTAATCGAAATTATTAATCCAAACAAACAAACAATCGATATTCTTTCACACCTCGATTTACCTAGCGGAGTGAATATCGATCTCAAGATTTAATGAAAGGAGCAAGATACACATGAAATCAATCGTCGGAAGAAAAATGGGTATGACTCAAGTCTTCGCTCAAGATGGTACAATGTATCCTGTCACCGTCATCGAAGTCTTACCTAACACCGTCCTTCAAGTTAAAACTGAAGAAAAAGATGGCTACAATGCTGTCAAGGTCGGATATGAAGACAAGAAAGAAAAGAGATGCACAAAGGTTGAGTTAGGTCAATTCAAAGCAGCTCAATGCTCACCTAAGTACGTCCTTAAAGAATTAGTCAACGATGAAGCTACTTATGCTGTCGGTGATGAAATCAAACTCGACATCTTCAAAGCTGGTGACGTCGTCGATGTTATCGGAACAAGCAAAGGCCGCGGTTTCTTAGGTGCAATTCAAAGATATGGTTATCATATCGGACCTAAGGGTCACGGATCTGGTTACCACAGAGGATCAGGTTCCTTCGCTACTAATGGTAGAACTAACAACAGAGTTCACCCAGGTAAGAAGTCAGCTGGTCACGAAGGTAACGAAAGAGTTACAATTCAAAATTTAACTGTCGTCGCAGTCAAGCCTGAATTAAATGCAATCTTAGTTAAAGGCGCTGTCCCAGGACCAAAGAAATCAATCGTTGTTCTTAAGACTGCAGTAAAGGGTTACGAAGTTAAACCCGAAGTTAAAGAATTAGTAGACTACAGCGCTCCTAAAGCTGAATAGTACTTGGAAAGGAGAAAGAATATGGCAAAAAGAATTAGCATGAAAGTTTTTGATCAAACTGGTGCTGAACAAGAAAAGAAAATCACTTTAAATGGCGATGTCTTCGGTGTTGAATCACATGCACAAGTTATGTTTGATGCCGTCCAAGTCTATCAAGCTAACATGAGACAAGCTACTGCCAAAACCAAAGTTAGATCTGAGGTCTCTGGTGGTGGTAAGAAACCATGGCGCCAAAAAGGAACCGGAAGAGCAAGAGCTGGTTCATCACGTTCACCTATCTGGGTTGGCGGCGGAACCGTCTTTGGACCAGATGGCAGACAAAACTACAAATTATCAATGAATAAGAAATCACATGCTTTGGCTTTAAAGTCAGCATTAAGTGATAAAGTTGGATCCAAGAACGTTATCGTTGTTAATGAATTCAACACAACCAAGACTAAAGAATTCGTTTCAGTCTTGAAGAGCTTAAATCTCAAAGGTGTTAAAACTCTTATCGTTCTTAACGAAGAGAATGAAGCTTTCGTCAGATCAGCACGTAACATCCCTACAGTTAAGGTTGTTATGTCAAATAACGTCTCAGTCTACGATTTATTGAATGCTGAGAAATTAGTATTCACCGTCGACTCAGTTAAAGCAGTTGAAGGAGGATTAAAATAATGGCTAAGAAAAAAGAAGTAGCAGTTCAAGAAGAAAGAAAATTCTCTGCTCCTACACTCAAAGCATTAGATGTCATCATCGCTCCAGTTGTTACTGAGAAAACGATGCATCTCCAACAAAGTGAAAACAAAGTCACTGTCAAAGTTTTAAAGACTGCAAGCAAAGATGAAATCAAAGATGCCTTTGAATCCATCTTCAATGTCAAAGTTGTCGGTGTCAACACTGTCAACGTCAGAGCTAAAGACAAGAGAGTCGGTCGTTATACCGGCAAAGTCGCAGGTTATAAGAAAGCAGTCATCACCTTATCACCTGATGAAAAGTTAGATGTCTTAGCTCAACAAGCTGCTGCTAACGAATAAGCAGATAGTTATTAATTAAATATAGGAGAAAGAAAAAATGTCAATTAGAACATATAAGCCGACGACACCTAGCCGTCGCCATATGACCAATTCCACTTTCAGTGAAATTACTACATCGACTCCTGAGAAAAGTTTATTAGTTTCGTTAAAGAAGAGTGGCGGACGCAACAATATGGGTTGCATCACTACCCGTCACATCGGAGGCGGTCATAAGAGAAAATACAGAATCATCGATTTCAAGAGAAATAAAGATGATATCATCGGAAAGATCGCTACCGTTGAATACGATCCAAACAGAAATGCAAATATCTGCTTAGTTCACTACGCTGATGGTGAAAAGAGATATATCATCGCACCTCAAGGCCTCAAGGTCGGAGATAAAATCGTCTCTGGTGTCGCTTGCGATATCAAAGTCGGTAATGCGATGGAACTTCAGAACATTCCTGAAGGTACTTTAGTCCATAACGTTGAGTTAACACCAAAGAAAGGCGGACAAATGTGCCGTGCTGCTGGTGCTTCAGCTCAAGTTCTTGGTAAAGAAGGAAAATACACTATTCTCCGTTTAGCTTCCGGTGAAGTTAGAAAAGTCTTATCTACTTGCCGCGCAACAATCGGTGTTGTCGGTAATGAAGATTGGAACTTAGTCAACTTCGGTAAAGCTGGTAAGAGCAGATGGTACGGCGTTCGCCCAACTGTCCGTGGTTCTGCTATGAACCCTAACGATCTCCCACATGGTGGTTGTGAAGGTAAGTGTCCAGTCGGCCGTGATGCACCTAGATTGCCTTGGAGTAAACGTGCTCTCGGTGTCAAGACTAGAAACCCGAAGAAAGCCAGCAAT
>CALVKD010000059.1 GCA_944332525.1 uncultured Bacilli bacterium
TCTATGGTAAGATGTATATGACTCATATAGATTCCTCCGTTAAATGTTTGTTTGGTCACTTACATATTAACATAGAATCGAATATGGGTCTTTTCTTATGTGTTGCATTTAATTTGATAAATCATCATTAATAAAAACAACAAACTTATAAAACGCCTAATCCATCAAGCAAAACTTTAACTCCGATTAAGACTAGACATACTCCTCCAATAATCTGAGCAGCCTTATTAAACCGCGAGCCAAAAATATTTCCAATAAACACGCCTAGCCCGGATAATACAAAAGTAATAACCCCAATAATCGCGACAGCAACAAAAATATTAACTCTTAAATCAACCATTGAAAACGATAAACCCATGGTTAAAGCATCAATTGAAGTAGCCAAAGCCAAAATAAGCATAGCCTTCGCAGAAAAATCTGAATCGACTTCTTCTTTAGAAAAGCTTTCCCGAATCATATTTATCCCAATAATTGCTAAAATAGCAAAGGCTATCCAATGATCAAAAGATTCAATAAAAGTAATAAAGCTCTTGCCGATAAAATATCCAATTAACGGCATAAGCGCTTGGAAAATACCAAAATAAATCCCGCAGATTAACGCTTTGCTAATTTCCATTTTTTTCAAGGTTAAACCTTTACAAATAGAAACAGCAAAAGCATCCATAGCTAAAGCAATACCGCTTAAAATAATTTCAATAAGTCCCATAGTATTAATCGATAAATTCTAAGTTTATTTTTTTGTTTTGAATCAAGAATAAAAGATACTTTTTTATCTCTTCTTTTAATTCATCTTTGGTTTTGACAAATTTAACAGTATAACTATTCTTTTTATCTTTGATTTTTTGGCAATAAACTACCGCGCATAACTCTTCTTCTTTAAATACTAAATAATGAAAATGCAAACGGACAAAATCAACAGTCATCTTTTCATACTCATCAAGAATTGTAATTTCTTCTTTTGAGTTAGACATTTCCCTAGTATCCCAAAAATTACGGATTAATTGATAGTCATCGTAATCGACTAAGCGCGATGAATAGACTTCATCATTACCTTCTAAAATATTTTTTTTGACTTCAGAAGCAGAAATTAAATATAAAATAACTATGCCGATACCAAAAGCGAGGACGACACACGTTAAAATAATATGCTTTAAATCAAGAGTTAATCCTAGTAATATACCTTCAATAATTGTCAATATTATGCAAATAACTAAAATGCTTTTAACTAATTCAAATTGTTTTTTCACTATCTTCACCTCGCAATAACTCGTTAAAACTATCAATATAATAAGTAGCTCCCGTTAATTTTGCTTTATCGCCAAAACCATAATTTACAATAGCTACATCCATCTCGCAGTTATGAGCAAATTCAATATCAACATCCATATCACCGACATAAAGGGTGTTCTTATTATTAAAACCATATTCACCGGATAAAAGATAAAATACTAAAGGATTTGGTTTAGTCGGCACATTTTGATGATTACCAAAAACAAAATCGAAAATACCTGGAAAGTAATATTCCACGATTGCTTGCACATCAACATCCGGTTTATTTGAGATAACTCCGAGTAAAACATGTTTTTGCTTTAAACCTTTTAACGAAGTTACTACATCAGGAAAAGGACGTGTTAAATCATCTCTATGCAAAGCGTAATACTCAATATAAGTCTTCTTTATCTGCTCTTTTTTATCTTCAGGAGCATTAACATATTTACATGCGCGGTCAATTAAAACATTAACGCCTTTTCCAATAAAAGTTTTAACCTCAGCAATACTTAAATCCGTTACAATCCCGTTATGATTAAAAGCATAATTAATAGCATTTTTTAAATCATCAATGGTATTAAGAAGAGTACCATCAAGATCAAAAATCATCGCTTTATAGTTTTTCATGGATATAATTATTTTCCTCCAAATATTTAACTAACGCTTTAATAGCTTCACCGCGGTGAGAAACAGCATTCTTTTCATCTTGGGATAATTCGGCAAAAGTCTTTTTTGCTTTATAAGAATAAAAGATTGGATCATAGCCAAAGCTCGATTCACCTTGAGGTTTTGCTAATACTTCACCCTCGGCATAACCGACAAAATAAAGAGGTTCTGGTTTTAAATTCATTACGCATAAGGTTGAATTAAAACGCGCGTAACGATCTAGTTTTCCCTCAAGCATTTCATTAATCGCGACAAACTTTTCTGAATATGGATGACCTTCCATAAATCTCGCAGAATATATTCCTGGAAAATTATCTAACGCGCGGATTTCTAATCCTGAATCATCCGCGACCACTATTTTATCTGTTAATTTGCTAATAGCTTCAGCTTTTAAGAAAGCATTTTCTTTAAAAGTTTTACCTGTTTCATCCACTTCAATATGGATATTTAAATCATTAAGAGAATAAATCTTAACTCCATATTTTTCCAAAGCTCCTTTAAATTCAGAGATTTTGTGAAAGTTATTACTTGCAATGACAATTTCCATACCTTTTTACCTCCTACATATTTTTTCACAAAGTCAATCAAAGTTGCAACTATTTACTTTAGTAAATAAACATGTTATATTTCTTATCGTACATCTTCGGGGTTGACAAGGTTTCGACAGGGATGTGCAGGGTATAGGATGCAGTCGCTTGGCCTCGTCATCGGCCAAAAGCCTATAAATGGCAACAGACAAAATTTAGCATTTGCTGCTTAATTAAGCCAATCTAGTCTCATTTAGAGAAGCAAATCACTGGAATGATAGCTCGTCTCTTCGGTTACATTTCGGTGAAATTAAGAAGAGATAAGGTTCTGCGACGACAATAAGTAGAAGGCGAAAATTTGATTGTCTAGTAAGAGTTAGATTTGTTTATTAATCTTACCTCTTATGAAATTAATTAATAAACTAAACTGTAGTATCTTATATGTGGCCATCTTTGGACCTGGGTTCGATTCCCAGCAGCTCCACCATATTAGAACGACATGTCTGATACAAACTTAGTCGCTGACTAGGGGTGTGCAGACTTTTTTCATTTTTAGGCTTAAATAGCCACTTTTTAAAATTACGACGTTGTAATAGTGCGAGCCAAAATCTCTAAAAAACACTAAAAAACCATCATTTTTAAGGCTCACTTTGAAACGGCAGGTGTGCACTATTACACGGCGACCCTTTTTTTGCACACCCTTGCACACCCCTAAACACGGCAACTGCACACCCTATCTTTTTTAATAATATTGATTGACCACCTGGTTCTTATTGAGCTGGGTGGTCTTTTTTTGTTGCCCAGAAATATTTTTTTAACTTTTTTAGATTTATACCCCCATCAAAATGGCCTTGAAATCTCCATATGGTGAGAAGGGTAGTGTTCGCTCTTCTCTAGAACCATAAGGAGGTAAAAGTCATGAAACACAAATTAACCATCGGCGTATCTAACAAGACTCCAAAGAGCAGAGTAGTTACCTATAAGAAAGTATCACCAGAAACCAAAGTAAAAGACGTAATTGGTGATGCAAGTAAGGTAGCAATCATCGTTCCTGGGGATTCCGTTAAAAGCGTCACAATCGAAGAAACCAAGGAGGCTAGCTATGGAAAGTAGAGAAGAAAGACTTCTAAG
>CALVKD010000060.1 GCA_944332525.1 uncultured Bacilli bacterium
TCTATGGTAAGATGTATATGACTCATATAGATTCCTCCGTTAAATGTTTGTTTGGTCACTTACATATTAACATAGAATCGAATATGGGTCTTTTCTTATGTGTTGCATTTAATTTGATAAATCATCAATAAAAAAACAAAGCCGAAGCTTTGTTATTTAGTCTTAAATCCTAAACGGTTAAGATCAATTTTTAACATTTCAATAGGTAAACCGATGACGTTAGTTAACGAACCGTCCACTTCCTTGATTAAATGGAATTCATCGTTTTCTTGTAAGCCATATCCTCCGGCTTTATCTAATGGCATTGAAGCAGCAATATAATTTTTTATTGTTTCATCGCTTAAATCGTTAAAAGTGACGTTGCTAACAGCTGATGAAGTGAAGAGAATATGCTCGGAAAGCATCATGAAAGTATAATAAGTAATAACTTGATGTGTCTTTCCAGAAAGTAATTTTAACATTTTAAAAGCTGCTTCATCGTTTTCTGGTTTTCCAATAACTTCGCCTTCTAATAAAACAAAGGTATCGGCAGCGATGACTAAACTGCTTTTATGCATCAACGCGACTTTTTTACATTTTTCGGTTGATAATGTTTCAACTGGATACTTGCTTTCATCAATCTTTGGTGGGATGATTTTGAAATCATCAAAGAGCTGAGTTAATAATTTGGCTCTGCGCGGGGAAGAAGATGCTAAGATTACGTCCATAATTATACCTCCTAATAGTTTTGGATTTTATTCATGATTAACGGTATGACCATCGGGGTCCGGTGAGTGGCTAAGAAGATAACTTGGGAAATAGTATTTCTAACAGTATTCTTGATTTCGTTAAAGGTGACTTTGCTTTTGAATAATTCATTTAATTCTTTAACGAGAATCTCTAATGCATTATTTAATAATAAGTCGGTCTTATTTGATGCTGCTAAGAAACCTCTTGAGATGATTTTTGGTTTCATTAAGAGGCTATTGGTTTTGCTATCGATCGCGAGAAGAACGCTGATCATGCCGTCTTGCGATAAATCTTTTCTATCTTTGATAACCGCGGTAGATAATCCGGAAATATCTTTGCCGTCGATATAGATATCATCAGCATGGATTCTTGTGCCTTGTTTGACATTGTGATGGAAAAGGACTAAGGTATCGCCGTTTCCTAAGACAAAGGTATGATCTTTAGGCATGCCTAAACTTTGAGCTAATTCAGCATGAATTCTTAACATGCGGTATTCACCGTGAACCGGCATGAAGTATTTTGGTTTAACTAATTTTAACATTAATCTAAGTTCTTGCTTAGATGGGTGACCAGAAGCGTGAAGATTAGAAAGAATAGAATTAGTTAAGACATTAGCGCCTTTTCTAGTTAATTTATTAACGACGCGGTTAATTGATGCGGTATTACCAGGAATCGCTGATGACGAGAAGACAATAGTATCACCGGGTTGGACTTTAACTGTTGGATGTTCATCGTTTGCAATTCTACTTAAGGCTGCCATCGGTTCACCTTGTGATCCAGTGCAGAGAATGCAGATTTCTGAAGAAGATTTAATTGATTTAACATTATCTGCGGAGAGAATGGCTGAATCAGGAATTTTGATATAACCATATTTTCTAGCCATTGTAATAATTGATTCCATTGAACGGCCGATAATAGCGATTTTTCTTTTATGAGCGACAGCTGCTTCGACGATTTGTTGAATTCTTGAAACGTTAGAAGAGAATGTTGAGATAATTAAGCGACCTGGCGCTTTGGTAAAGACTTCGTTGATTGAATCAATAACACTTTTCTCTGATGGAGTATATCCTTCTTTTTCAGCGTTAGTTGAATCCGATAAGAATAAATCAACACCTTCTTCACCGATACGAGCAATTTTGCTTAAAGAGATATCGTGATCAACTGGGGTCAGGTCAACTTTGAAGTCGCCGGTGGTAACAATTCTTCCTTGAGGAGTATCGACGCAGATACCATATGAATCTGGAATAGAATGGGTCATATGGAAGAATGAAACTTTAAAATCGTCAGCAACATTGATTAAAGAATCTTCATCAATCTCTTGGATCAAAACTTTATCGCGAATATTATTTTCTTCAAGTTTGTGCTTAATTAAAGCAGCTGCTAATTTTGGAGCATATATAACAGGAATATGAACGTTTTGGATTAAAAACGGAATTCCTCCGATATGGTCTTCGTGACCATGGGTAATAAATAACGCGCGGATTTTATAACGATTATTTTTTAAATGAGTATAGTCAGGAATCACATAATTAATACCGAGTACGCTTTCTTCCGGGAACATAACTCCGGCATCAATTAAGATTAAATTATCATCATCTTCAATGCAATAAGTATTTTTTCCGACTTCTCCTAACCCACCTAAAGCATAAATGCGTACAGGAGAAGAAATGATAGGGTAATCTGACATATTATAAATCCTTCCTTTCTAAAAAGACCCTTATTAAATGGTAATGATTAAAATTCACCACAAAAAACCGATTAAAATCAATTTTATTATAAATATTATATATCTTTTTTCAAAGAGAAATACAGATAAAAATTAAAATCTCATTATCCGATAAGATAAGAATTATCAATTACTTCTTCGGGATTATATTTATTAATGTGATCGTAATAAAGAACACCATTTAAGTGATCTAATTCATGTTGCAAAGCAATAGCGAGATAGCCTTCAGCTTTAATGTCGATAACTTTATTTTCAAAGACATCAAATGCTCTTAAGGTGATTTTCGCGTAACGATAGACGTAGCCGTGACGGTCATCTTTAACTGATAAGCAACCTTCACCGCTTCTTAACGCACATTTTCTTAAAGAATTTTTAATGATTTTCGGATTGACTAACCCATATTTAATTTCATTTCCGTCTTCATCTAACATATAGATAGCAAAAAAGCGTTTGTTGATTCCGATTTGATTCGCGGAGAGTCCGATTCCCGCGCGGATATTCGGATGCGCTTTTTGAAAGTCTTCCTCTTGGGAAGCTTTTAAATAGTCGACCATATCAATGATGGTTTGACGTGTCTTCGCATCTAAAGGAAGGTTTACTTCATCCAAAGTCGTGCGAAGAAGTTTTTGTTTGTCATCATAAATCTTAAAAATTTTCACTTTGTCCATGTTTTTCACCGGTTAATATTTTAAAAAGAAAAACCTCACTTGTAAAGAATTAGATAAAATTACTTAATCTTAATTTGCTTTTATCGGATAAGGCGTCATAATTTCTGATAAAGAAAATATGAAAATTACTTCCTCGTAATAATGAATGATTGCTCTCTTTTATATAATCCCAGGAAGAATAATACTCTTCTTGATTAGCGATATCATCTTGAAAAATAAAGTTGATAAAGTCTTCTTCCTTAAGATAAAAATTTTCGGAAAAATCATCCGCGTAATCTTCTTTTAAACGCGATGAGAGATTCTTTTCTCCGTATAATGTATCATCGAGATTACAAGAAAAATAATAAGCTTCTAAAGGAATGTCATCGAGAAATTCCATTTCAACAATCCGCGTTAAATTTTCTTTTTTGACTTGGTTACGTTTAACCGCGTTTTCTTTAATTTGGCAATATAAGCCATCATCTTGGTAATAAAAAGACTTTTGATCTTCTTTTTCGTAAATTAAAGAATCTGGGATAAAGACTCCATCCGTGTCGGTAACAAAGATAATTTTTTCAATATCTTTTTTCCTTAATGGGCGATTTTTAGCTAAATATTTCTTTAAGGCGATTTCTAATCTCTCTTCAATACTTTTATTTTTATATATTCCGTCTGGAAAAGCCGTAATATCCCCGCGCATAACTGAAAAACGGACGAGATTTTGATTGATTAACTTATCTATTAAAGGTGATAAAGCATATTCATCCGACGTTCCTTCCACGATGAATAAAATAATTTTTCTCATTATTTGGCAGCCTTTCTAAGAGCTTTCTTAATTAGATAATTATCGGTTTGATGATAGAGATAATCTTTTTCACTAAGCATTAATTTCCGCATATATAAGTCGCGGAGATTGGTGAATTCACCAACTTTATTTAGATGGATATATCTTTGATCTTTATCAGTAGTTGTGAAAATAACATCTTTACTAGAAAGTTTTTCTAATGGACGCAGATTATGGCTAGTGAAAATTAATTGTCCCTTCGCGTCTAAGAAGATATCTAATAATTCTCCAAGCAGATATTCATGGATGCCCGCGTCGAGTTCATCAATCGCTAATAAAAGCGATTCATCGTTAAAGCAAGCGATTAACGCGCAGGTTACCGAGATAATCTTCTTAATTCCTTCAGATTCATATTTTAAAGGGACAACGTGATCTTCTCTTCTAGTGACCACCTCAAAATTGATTCCTTCTTCTCCGTCTTTCATGAGTAATGGTTGTTCGCGTCCGATTTCTAAGTGCAGATGCGGAATAATCGCATTGATTAATAAATCAACTTCATTTAAAGCCTTCTTTAAGTAAGGATAGAGATTCTTTTTAATTGTTGAAGGCTCTAATAAATTTAAATAAATATTATTAAAGGTGATATCGTCAGCATCTTCAAGATAAATATTAATCGGCATCATTTTATTTAGAGAAATATTTCCTAAGAATTCATTACCGATGATTACCATCTTCATTTGTCCGTAGTAATTAAAAATATCGATTAATTCGCTTAATAAAGAATTACCGAGTTTTTCTTTTAATAAAGCGCGGCTAACTTGCGAAAATAATAAAGATTCACTTTTTAAAATTTTAGAGGTGACATTTAATGTTAATCTTTCATCATGGTCAAAATAAGCATTGAATTGCTGGTTGATCGATTTATGATTATCCATATGGAAAAGATATTTATTCGCGGAGAACTTTTCCTTTTGCAAATCAAAGAAGCGATAAGATAAACCTTCATTAATGATTTCGCATTCACCTTGATTATCTTTTAACGTGAATTCATAACTAATGAGATAATGATTATCGTTTAAAAATAAGTAGAACTGGCTTTTTAAATAAAGTTCCTTTTCTTGATAGTTAATGTAGTTAATATCGCTTTTAGCTAATTTTTCACCCATCAAAAGAATTCTTAATAATTTAATTGCTTCGATAATCGCGGTTTTACCTGATCCGTTTTGACCATAGATGCCAGTTACCGGATGGGTAAAAGTAAAATCGCCTTTAAGAAGATGACGATAATCTTCAAAAGTAATTTTACCATTTGAGACATTTTTGATTCCTTTTAAAGTTAAAGAAACTAACTTGACGATAATATTATTATTCATTGACTATTCCTCTTAAAAATATTGTCGCATATATTTTTACTTAGTCAATAATAAAAAAAGCTCCCGAATGGCATGAAAGCAAGTTTTGCAAGTTTGAAGTATTGTTTACCAAATGGAATACCGATAATGGTAATATAATAGATTAATCCGAGGAAGAAATAATAAAGCGCACTTTCTAATTCCCCAAAGATTAACCAAATAATGTTTCCTATTGCTTTCATAATATAACCCCTAACTATTATGACCCCTATTTATAATTGATAGAATAATTTATGGCTTAATTAGATTAATAAGATAATTCTAAAAAAATGAATAATAATATTAGATTATTAGATAATATAATTAATAAATATAATATAATTAAGGCTAAATGAAAGAAAAATTATCTTTATGTATAGAGTAATTAAAAGATATCTTAATTATGGTAGCTATTTAGAGAAAATTTTTAAGATTATGCTCTAAAAATTCAAGAATAACAAATTATCAACACAAAAAATAAGCTCTAATGTAAAGTATCAGTATAAATGTTAGCGCTTTCACGTTAACGAAAGGAAAACGATTATACTTAGTGTAAATTGTTTTCTAGCGTTTTGTTAGGAGGAATAATAAATGAAACGTGCCAAAAAATTAATGGTAGCCTTACTTACATTCACATGTATTAGCGTGCCATTGACTGCCTGCGGAGGTAAAACAAGCAGTGCTACTTCCCAAACTTCGCAGCAAATAAGAGTCCAAAGCATTGAAATTACAAAAATGCCGACTAAGACCGTATATGAAGTTGGTGATTTATTTGATCCAACAGGTATGGAAGTTACCGCGAAATTTAATGATGGAACTTCTCGGGTTGTTGAAGATTATACCTATCCAACTTCACCATTAGACACAAGTACTACTCAAGTAACTATTACTTATCAGGGTAGACGTGCTTATGTGCCTATTACTGTTAATTTTGTTGAAAAAATTACGGAAATTAAAGTTGAGGTTCAACCAAATAAAACTAACTATGTCGTCGGTGAGACCTTTGATCCAACTGGAATGAAAGTTGTTGGATACTGGAATACTAATAAGAAAACAAATATTAGTGATTATACCTATGATAAGACAGGACCTTTAACTCTCGATGATAAATATGTCACTATTTCTTATGAAAACTTAACATGTAAAGTTGCAATTACCGTTACTGAAGAAGTAGTAACCGGAATTGCTGTTACTAAAAACCCTACTAAGATGTCATATTTAGTCGGTGAAACATTTGATCCAACTGGAATGGAAGTTTCCACAGTCACTAATGCCGGTAAAAAGACGGCATTATCAGCAAGTGATTATACATATGATAAGACATCTCCATTGACATTAGCTGATACTGTTGTAACCATCTCTTATAATGATATGACTACAACTTTAAAGATTGCTGTTAGCGAAGCAGCTTTAACTGGAATTAGCATTACTTCGCAACCAACGAAAACTGAATATCTTGAAGGCGAAACCTTTGATCCAGCAGGAATGGTTGTTACAGCAAATTATGAAGGCGGAAAAACAGAAACCATCACTGATTATGAAATTGATAAGACCGGACCTCTTGCAACAAGCGATACTGAAGTAACAGTTTCTTATGGCGGATTTACTGCTAAGGTCACTATCGTTGTCAATGCAATCCCTAATAAAGTTAAAGTTGATTCACTGGGCACGACAAGAATCGAAGCTGAGTATCTCGATACTAGCGAAGCGACCTTAAGAGAAGACTTTATCGCTGCTGGTAGAACCTTCTTGGAACCTGGTGAAGGTGCAAGTAATGGTTATAATATTTGCGGATATAATCCTGGAAGTAAATTCAAAATTTCGGTTGAAACAGATAAAGATGCCAAAATTATGATAAGAGCGAGAATGTCCGATACTGACTTAGGCTATCCTATCAATGAAGGATTAAAATTTACCTTTGATGATGATGTTCTCACTGCTGATGAACCAGGTTTCTATTATGCTGGAACTGGTGATTATTGGAACTGGGTTGAATTCAACATTGGTGAAGTTGAAGTTGCTCCAGGTGAACATACATTCATGCTTGAATCTATTAATAGAAGACCTAACCTCGACTGCTTTGACTTTGTCGTTATCGAATACGGCGATGAAGTAGCAGAAAAAGAAGTTACTGGTTTAAAATTAACTGCTTCTCCATCAAAGACTCAATATGAAGTTGGTGAAACGTTTGATCCAGCAGGAATGGTTGTTGAAGCTACTTATAATACATTCCAAACTGAAGTTGTTACCGATTATACAATTGAACCTAATCGCCCATTAGAATTATCAGATGATAAAGTCACAATTTTTTATGGCGGATTCTCTGTTGAAGTGCCAATTATTGTCGGGAAAGCATATGTTGGAAAAATCAATACCCTCGGCGATAACATTATTGAAGCCGAAAATATGCCTCAAGACGGATTGAAAATTCGCGCGGATGTCCCAGCAGGAACACCGTATGTTGTTGACGCTCCAGGTGCAAGCAATGGAAAATCAATTGAGCGTTATGATGTTGGATCGGTTATTGAATTCCCATTCTATGTTGGAGCAGACAGCAAAACTCATTTAACTCTTAGAGCCGCGAACTATGAAGAAATCGTCTTTGACGAAGGCGTTGAAGTGAAGATTGATGGTGAAGTTATTACATCAAACAATCCAAAACTTGGTCATAGATATGATAATGATTTTTATAACTGGGTCAATGTAGATTATGGCACGCAAGAATTAACTATGGGTGAACATACCATTACCATCACTTTCACTAATGCTAAACCAAATCTCGACTGCATTAATTTCCATGCTTATGAATATGGTGAAGCAAAAGAAGAGCATACATTAGAGTCAATTTACGTTTCCCAAAATCCAAATAAAATGAATTATCAAGTTGGTGAGACCTTTGATCCAACTGGCATGGTCATCATGGGAAAATATTCTGATTCCTTTGATGAAGTAATTACCGAGTATACAGTTGACAAGACATCACCATTAACAATCGATGATTCGGTAGTTACTATTACTGCGGGTGAATTGACAACAACTTTAAATATTAATATTATTTCACCGATGTTTACTGTTACTGAAGCTAGTGACTTCAAAGTTGAAGCTGAAACACTCGACTTAAGCAATCTCGTTCCAGATGCTCCAGGCTTTTCACAAATTGAAAATAGTGGAGCAGCTTCAAGTAATGGACAAAATGTTGGACATTTCAGCAGAGGATATATTGAAGGTTACTTTGTTACTGAAACCGATTTAAATCTTATCATAGAGTCGATAATTTCAAATGCTGAAGTTGGATCAACCTCCAAAACAAGAATTTCTTCGATTCAAATTGATGATATAATCTTAGAATTCGATGAAGTAGCATTAGGACCTGATGGCGATAATCTATATTATAATTACAAAACGGTTACTACCGAATCAGTAGCAGTTTCTAAAGGTTCACATACATTTAGAATCACTTTCCAAAGCGGTGCTAATGTTGATTATTTCAATTTTAAATTCTCTGCATAATTAAAAAAAGAAAGGATATAATGCAATGAAAAGAACTACAGCAGTAATCTGTCTTTCTTCAATTGTGTTCCTCGCCTCAGTTTTGGCGGTAGGCAATTCTATTGCCTTCGCCAACGGAGGTGTTATCGATAAGTATTTCTCAAAGTCGCAAAGCTTTGATGGGGAACAAGTTGAAGAAGCCTTAACATTAGGCAAAGAACTCGCGATGGAAATTTGTGAAAACGGCGATGTTCTTCTAAAAAATGAAAATAATACTTTACCATTAGAAGTCGGTAATACTTCAATCAATATCTTTGGTTGGGGTGGATGTGATAACGGATTTATGTATCAAGGTGGCGGATCTAGTGAAGGCGGATATTCCGCGGATAAAATTTCACTTTATGATGCTTTCCGCGATGCTGGATTTAGCGTTAATGAATCATTATGCGATGCTTATAATAGCTTATCATATCGCCGAGAAGGATCACCTGACCGTAACCAGCACTCAGTCTATTATAGAACTTATGAACCAGGTGCAGATTTCTATACAACTGAATTAATGGAAGAAGCAGTTAGTTTCTCAGATACAGCCGTAATTGTTTTATCTAGAAGAGCAACTGAAGGTGATGATTTACCAAAGGTTAGTTATGATGAAAACGGTAATGCTGATGATAGCAGAAACTATTTAGCTTTAACTGATAAAGAGCAGCTGATGATCGATAAAGTTACAGAAAATTTTGATAAAGTAATTTGCTTAATTAATACTTCTGCACCGATGGAAATGGGTTTCCTCGATAATGACAAAATTGATGCTGCCCTATGGGTTGGATATCCAGGATATTATGGTGCGATGGCTATTCCAAATATTTTAAGCGGCGTGGTTACTCCAAGCGGACATATGAGCGATACCTGCGCTTATGAATTATCTAGTGCACCGAGCTATGTTAATTCCGGACCAGATGCAACCCATACGTATTCTGGAAAAGGCGGTAACTATAAAGATTATGCTGAAAATATTTATGTCGGTTATAAATGGTATGAAACAGCCGATGAAGAAGGATATTTTGATAACGAAACTAGAGTTACTGAAAACGGAGAAACTAAAAAAGGATATCAAGCAGTTGTCCAATATCCGTTTGGTCACGGTTTAAGCTATACCGATTTTGATTGGGATCTGGAATCAATAACTAATCAAGAAGGAAAGACGATTACAGAAAATTCTGAGTTAGATATCAATGATACTTTAACTTTCAAGGTCTGGGTCGAAAATGTCGGCAATACTTATTTTGGTAAAGATGCTGTTCAGCTTTACTTTAGCCCAGAATATACTGAAGGCGGAATTGAAAAAGCATCTCAAAATTTAGTTGGCTTTGAAAAAACAACAGAATTAAAACCGCGTTTTGGTGATGAACTAGGTGATTCCCAAGCTCTTGAAATCTCTGTTAAGGTCAGTGATTTAGCTTCATATGATACTTATGATAGTAACAATAATGGTTTCATGGGTTATGAACTTGAAGGCGGAAAAGTTACTTTCTCACTTAGGGTAAATTCTCATGATGTTAAACTTGATAAAAATGGTAAACCGATGTCTTATTCCTTCCGCGTTAAAGATGGCGGATATCAAATTAAAACTGATTCGACAACCGGTAATGAAGTAAAAAATAGATTTACTACCTATACTAATGAAAAGAGCGGTGCTTCTTCTGTCTGCGATGAACCTCAAACAATTTATCCTTTATCAATAGACGGAAATGATAAATCAGCAGACTATAATCAAAATGTTACCTATCTCACCAGAGCAGATTTTGCTGGAACATTCCCAAAAGCTACTGCTCAAAGAAGTATGTCCGACGCGATGTTCAATAACGTCTTCGTCGTCCATTCTCCGTTTAATAACGAAGATGATGAAAGACCATTGACTGATTCAACTAAAACAAGTTGGACTCTTGATGACGTTAAAGGATTACCTTATGAAGATCCAAAGTGGGATGAATTAATCTCTCAATTATCAGTTAACGAATTGCAGACATTAAGCGCGAAAGCTGGATTCGGCACAATTGCTATTCCTGATATTAATAAAGGTGCTTGTGTTGATTCTGATGGCGGAACTGGGTTTACAAGCGGCATTGTTAGCGGTGATGGCGGACATGCGATTAAATATCCAGCTGCAAATGTCTTAGCTTCCACCTTTGATATTGATTTAGCTTATAAATGGGGCCATTCAATCGGCGAAGAGGGCAAGGCTTTAAAGATTAATGGTTGGTATGCCCCGGGATGTAACGTCCATAGAAGTCCATTAGGCGGCAGAAACTTTGAATACTTCTCAGAAGACGGCTTTATGTGCGGTAAGTTTGTTGCTCAAACTGTTAAAGCTTGTACAGAAAATGGTGTCTATGCTTATATGAAACATTTTGCTGCTAATGATACCGATGAAGGCAGAAATGGACAATTTATCTGGATGACCGAACAATCATTAAGAGAAATTTGGGCAAAACCTGGTGAATTAGCTACTAAAGAAGGAAAAGCTAATGCCATGATGGCTTCAGTTGACCGTATTGGAGCAACTAGAGCAACTGGTTCTTATGCTTTATTAACATCATTATTGAGAGATGAATGGGGATTTAGAGGATCAGTAATTACTGACTATTATCAAGCCGGTAACGTTAACGATATCGATGAAGGTATTCGTGCAGGTAATGATATGGTCTTGCAACCTTCAGGTGGCCCTAGTTACTTTGAAGATTATGCTAACCCAAGTAATACGACATTAATCGCTTTACAAAATGCAGCACATAATATTCTTTATACATATATTGATACTATTGATAGAACAGAGAAGTTTACTGGTGTTGATATGAGTGAAGAAATAGGTCAAAGAAGAGAAGATACTAGCGGCAGATGGTGGAGATATGTTCTCTATTCTGTCGACGGTGTTGTCGGTGTTGGTTTCTTAACCTGGGGAGCTTTATGTATCTACCTCACTTGGTTAAAACCTCGTAAAGAAAGAGAGATTGAAGATCATGAAAATGCCTAAAGAAAATTTAAAGTACACCATATCTGAAGGTATCGCGTTACTGTTTGGAATTTTAGCTTTAGCCTTTACCTTCCTTCCCGCATATTTTGAACAAAATCGCCCTGACTTATCCTTATTTCAGATAATGCTCGGTGATGGACGTGTTGGAGCATCACCATTGTTAATCTTCGGATTTGTCTTATTAATTGTTGGAATTATTGCTACTCTAATTCTATTAGCGTTAATAGTTTTAAAGAAAAGCAATGATATTATCACCACAGTTATGTCGGTGTTAAGTATTGTTTGCACACTTGGAGGAGCAATTATCCTCTCATGCGGAATCTTTATCTCCGGCCTTGATAAATTAAATAGTGAACTTGGTTTCACCCAAGGCTATTGGGGATTCAAGATAGGAAATATACTTGTCCCTGTCGCAGCTTTACTCTCAGTCATCGCCTCCTACCCTTCAGCGATGATTATCCTCCATCACAAAGATCTTATTGATCAGCAAAAGCGTCAGGGAAAGGTTACATCCTCTAAATAAATTATCTTTATCCTTGCAGGCTTCACATTAGCGTGAGGCCTGCTTTTGACAGGAGAAAGATAAATTGGTATTATAATATATGATATATTTAATACTTATTATAGGTTTTTAGATATGATTAAAATTGCAATTGTAGAAGATGATATTCAAGATCAAAATAAAGCTAAAACCTTTTTTGAGAGGCTTAGCAAGGAAAGCGGAGAGAAGTTTTCTTTGTCATTCTTTTTAAACGGAGATCAATTTCTTTTTTCATTTCAATACGGGGCATTTGATTTAGTCTTAATGGATATTGATTTAAGCAGTAAAGATAACGGAATTGAGGTGTCAAAAAGACTTAGAAAAATTGATGAAGATGTCGTTTTAGTTTTTACAACCAATTTAGCTCAGTATGCTATTGAAGGATATAAAGTGAATGCCTTTAATTATATCGTTAAGCCTTATTCTTATTTTGATTTTTCATCGCAGATTATGGCGATTGTTTCAAAAATTAATTCCCAAAAATCGGAGAGAATCCTTCTTCAAAATGATGGGATGAAGGCGGTTGTGAAAATTAAAGATATCTATTATGTGGAAATCTCTGGTCATCAGATGATTTATCATACATCGGTTGGTGATTTTAAGACATATGGTTCGTTAAAAGCTGTCGAAAAAGAATTAAAAAGCTTTAATTTTGCTTTATGCAATTCGTGCTTTTTAGTTAATCTCGACTATGTTGAGAGAGTAGATGGCTATGATGTTATGGTCAAAGGACATAAGTTATTGATTTCTCATCCGCGTAAAAAAGAATTTATGAAGGAACTCAGCGCATATTTAGGAAAATGTTAGAATTATTGTATCCGATTAATAGTTTATTCTTTTACCGTTTAATTTTTATGGCGACATTACTTATTGCCGAAGGCATGTTTTGCTATAAGTTTAAAAGAAAAGATAAATTTGTAATTAAACTTATCCTTGCTGTTTTAGCTTGCTTTCTTTTTGCATTAGCTTTTCCTATTCCAACGGGCAATGCTTTTTATTCGATGTTCATGTTTTTAATCATGTTCGCCTTTACTTTTGCGATGGCTCTATGGCTTTTTAAAGAAAACTGGAGAATGATTCTTTTTTCGTTAATTTGTGCATATACAACTGAACATGCCGCATATGAGCTTTATACCATGCTTCACTTTTTTATTGTCTCTGGCGATTATTCATTAGGTGGACTTTATGATTATGATAAACTGAGACTTTTTGCTAATTCTGTTGATTTAACTTTATGGATTGCTTCATTTATTAATGTTTATTGGATCATATTTTTATTGTTTGCAAGAAGAATTGTTAAGGGTGAAAGTTTTCATGAAGAGACACGTTATAGTTTAGTGGTTATTGGTATTTTCTATATATTAATTAATGTCGTAATTAATTCCGTGGTTAGCTATTATTCATCAATTCACTTTGAAAGAATTTATATCGGCTTAGTTTCAATGATTAATTTCATCTGCTGCGCATTCGGTATTATGTTTATTTTTGAAGTTTATTACCGTAATAATATCAATCGAAAATATGAAATTATTCAAGCTATCCGTAAAGGAGAAAAAGAACAATATCAATTAAGTAAGCAAACGATTGATATGATTAATGTTAAATGCCATGATTTTCGTCATCAAATTCGCAATATGGGAAAATATAATCATATTGATGAGAAGGTTATTAAAAATATTAATAGTTATATTGATATTTATGATTCGGCGATTAAGACTTCCAATAAGACGCTTAATGTTATTCTCGGTGAAAAATCTTTTATTTGTAATAAGTATAATATTAAGTTTTCCTGCGTCGCGGATGGACAGCTCATTTCTTTCATGGAAGAAGAGGATATTTATTCTTTGTTTGGTAATATTATTGATAATGCAATCGACGCGGTTAAGGAACTTGAAGAGGATAAGAGAATAATCATTTTAAAGATTAAAGCGATTGGTAATTTAGTTTCAATATCTTCAAAAAACTCTTTCTCGGGCGAATTGAAAATGGTTAATGGATTACCGAGAACTAGCAAAGGCGATTCAGCATATCATGGATTTGGTCTTCAATCGGTTAAAATGATCTGCGCGAAGTATGATGGCTCAATGGAAATTGACGCGGAGAATAATATTTTTAGAATTAATTTGTTATTTACAATATAAAAAAGCTGCTTTAATGAACTAGTCAACAAAAAGTAGACAGTTTAAAAAAGCATCAATACCCCATGTCAGTTTTATACTGATGTGGGGTTTTGTATTTAAGACAGTACATTGGACGTTCGTAATTATAATAATTGATGTA
>CALVKD010000061.1 GCA_944332525.1 uncultured Bacilli bacterium
AGCCACACTTATCACCCCTTTAAAAGTCTAATTTTAATGGCTCTGAGTCAAATTAAAACAAGCCATTCTCCCATAATCTCACCAAATGAAAACAATTCGTCGTCAAAATATAATTTACCCATAACTCCTTCGTTATTTTCTACAAAAATAACGTCACCGTATCTGCAATAAGTACACTCACTGACTAAACTATAAATTTTTCGACTGTTCAATAATTTATAAGCTACATCAAATCTTAGTGTTTCCATCTTATCTCTCCTAATATTTATTAAATCTTAATTTTAATTAATCTATTTCCATTAAACACTCTGCTAGTATTTGAATAAGACCTACAACTCTTTTTTTATCTAAAGCAATACCAACTTTAGCGCCGTTAACCACTGATCTTATTATTATTTCTGTGTTTTCCCACGTTTCAACTTCTAGCTTATCATCAGACTCCCAATGACAATCAATTATTGCTTTCATCATCATCCCTCCTAAATAACTTGATAACATCGCTGTAATAATTAATTTCATTGCTATGTAGGTGATCACCAATGATAACAAAATAAGTAAATAACTTACTTTCTTTAAACGGAATCCCACCAACGTCTTTGATCAAAGCTGTAACACAAAGTTCATCACCTTTATTTCTCAACTTAAAGCGTGTATGCACTTCATCATCTTTCCTTAATTCATTTCCGAATTTATTGCATAATCTAATTTCCATTACTAATCACCCCTTAAAATTCATTTTTTCGTTTATAGGCTTTACGATTTCTTCGTAAACGTGTTTAGCGTATTTATTTTGCCATACTCTTTCACGTTTCCAAAACGGAATCTCTTTAATTTCATTATATATACTCGTACAAGTTAATACGTGATGTAAACCCCAGTTCCCATCACACGCTCTAGCATTACACCATTTAGTAAACTCTTTAAATGTCATAATACACCTCTTTAACGTCTGATTTTAACTACCACATTTCATCATTTGACTCATAAGGTTCTTCTACTTCGATCCCCATGATTTGTGCAATAGCATATAGTGCATACGAATATCCGCAACTATAACCATCATCAAAAACGTCATTATTATTTCCCCATGAACATTCTGCTGTTAAGCCACAAGCAGAAGCAGAATAATTTGATTCAATGAATTTTTC
Source organism: uncultured Bacilli bacterium (assembly GCA_944332525.1). GTDB lineage: Bacteria > Bacillota_I > Bacilli_A > RFN20 > CAG-449 > CALVJO01. The sequence goes on from CALVKD010000061.1 coordinate 1,149, forward strand.
AATCTCTTTAATTTTATCAACCATCTATATCACCTCTTAAAAATTTAATTTTATTCGCTTTTCCCATCTATCAAACATTCTTTCCACCAAGTTTCTCCATTAAAGCGGTAGATGTAATAATCATCCTTAATTTCCACGATGTCACTTTCTTTGTAACCGTCTTCTAAAATTCTACCTAAGACATCGTCAATCGTTTGCTTATATTGACCGCCCAAATATATAAAACAACCATCATTAACTTCAACGGTCGGATAACCTCTTACTATACTACTTCTTGATGTTAATATTCTCATTATACCTACCCCCTCTTTATAAAAATTACTATTTTACAAAACTCCCATTTCTTTGAAATAATTTGTCTTTTTATCATCAACTAAGACTCTTTTAGGGTATCTGTGTTCTGTTTCAATTTTATATTTATACATATAGTTTATTTCATCACCATTAAACACGTTGTTTGTTAACCAATCATAAAGACTAACGTGGTAATGAAATGTAATGTTATTTTCTGTTCTTACAAGCGTCACATATGCAATATCTTTTAATTTATCGTACTGTTTATTATCAGAGTTAAATTCATATGTTTTTAATTCTTCTATATAACCATCGATACCACTCCACGTTTCTTTTAACCAAATAGATATATCGTTTGGTTCAAAATGATAACAAATTGGACAGGTTGATATCGATGATTCATAACCATTGTGAATCTTTTTATATAATTTTGTTTTATCATGATCTATCATTTTACATGTTTCAAACTTACTCACATCATTTTTATCTATTTTGCTACAAAATTTACAGGATGAGCAAGTCAATATTCTACCGTATTTTTCCATAAAAACCATCACCTCTAGTTTGTTTTCGTTTCTGAACTCTAATCACATTAGCCCTATCCAATGATCTCCATATGTGGTTTTTGTTATCTCTATTCCATTTTTTGAGATTATTAGATGTTATCTCGTAATGTTTCAAACAAGTCTTTTTCCCTTCAATAGCGGTATCGCCACAAAAATAGCATAACCCTAAAGACGTTCTTTCTTCACGTTTCAACTTAGTTTTATTCGAATATCTGACTTTTTGCTTAACAATACATCTATTGCATCTCATTTTACCCTCTACAACTTCTCTTGTTAAACATTCACGACAAATACCAAAAGCAATACAAAGTTCACGTTTTCTTGATAAATATATTTTACGTTGTTCCTTAGATTCATTACTTCTAGTTTTTTCTGATACTTCTTTGGTTGAGTGTAAGCATTGAAGGCACTTAGTTTTCCCATTCCAAGCATCCTCTTTACCACACTCGACACAAATACGCATTTTTTTAAGAAGTTCGTATCTCTCTTTTTTGTACTTTCGGTTGTATTCTCTCTTGTCCACCCTTATCACCCTCTTAAAAGTCTAATTTTATCGTCTTGATAACACATTAATAATTGCAAATGAATACCTCTGTTGCATTTGAATTACCTTTTCCACAAGCTGAATAAGATACTTTGTCAAAACGGTAAACATTCCAATTATTATCTTCACA
>CALVKD010000062.1 GCA_944332525.1 uncultured Bacilli bacterium
ATAAGCAATATTATCGAAATGTTGCTATGGTCGTAGATGATGTAAGGTCAAAAGGTAATAATCTTAGTAAATCTCTTTTTTATATACAAAAGAAAACGCCATTTTTTATTGGTGAAGAAAGATATTATGAAGTCACATTACAATTGGCGGGAGTATATGCTACGAAATACAATAGAATTACAGCGTATACGAAACAAAATATTTCAACAAGTTATTCAATTAAAGTGCATTATGAGAATTGCAATATAAAGCTATGGGGGATAGATTTGTCAATTAAAGTTATTACGAATTGGGAGGTTGCGGTTGACACTAGATGTCTTAATTTAATAAGTAAAATAATAAACATTCCAACAAAATTGTCTACTAACTATAATGAATATAAATCTCTCATGTCTTTTTTAACGGCTACAGGGATTAATTTGATGGAGTTAATAGATTTAAATAAAGAAACATTTGGGTTTGTTATCAACGAAATATATTCAAAAACTACTACCGCCACATATAAAGAGGTCTTAATTGCGCTTAAAGATAAATATGCTAAAGAATCCGATAGATATGGAAGGCACGTTGTGCGTTATTTGCTTTTAAATTTGAAAGAAGAAATTATTGAGAAAGTTTTACCGTATTCTGCAACTTCAAAGAGGCTTTGTGAAGATTTATATGTGTCTAGCGGGTGTGTTCCTTTTGAGAATAAACCATTTATTTCAGATTTATTACGTGGAAAAACTAGCGAGTTTAATAATATAGACCATATTGTCGATATAACAAATGAAGATAGCATAGATACGTATATTCCGTATATTACGCTGAAAAACGAAATCAAGAAAACCGGCGAAATTTATTTTGAAAAAGGTATAATTGCTACTGATAAAGACATTATTGATTATAACAACAGTTTAGATGACTGGGAGAAAAGTCAGGGGTATCAAATTAAAACGGTGGATGATTTTGTAACTATAGATTCGTATGAAAGAACTACAATTAGTATTTTAAAATCGCTTATAAGCTTTACTGAAGAAGGGAATAAGGGGCAAAAAGAATATAATGCTAGCTACTTAAAAGAAAGTAAATTAGATTTGTCAGAGGATAAACAAAAAGAAATTGCATTAAAGAATGTATTTGTTAATTCTCGTTTGATGCTAATATATGGTGCTGCGGGAACAGGCAAAACGACTTTGATAAATTATATATCAAATATGATGCCTAACCACAAGAAATTATTCTTGACAAAAACGCATACAGCAAAACAAAACTTGAAAAGAAGAATAGAAAATCCTGGAGTTGGCGCTGAATTTATTTCCTTGGATAGTTTTACTAAAAAAGTATCATTGCCTGATTATGATATTATTTTTGTTGATGAATGTAGTACGATAGACAATCGTATAATGAGAGTCTTTTTAGACAAAGTAAGGAGAGATGCTTTATTAGTGTTTGCAGGGGATATTTATCAAATTGAATCTATCGAATTTGGTAATTGGTTTTTATATGCTAAAGATATTATAAATACACCAGGTGCAAATGTAGAACTATTAAACACGTGGCGGACTAAAGAGCCGGATCTTATTGGGTTATGGGATGAGGTTAGACATTGTGGTGGCTTGATGACGGAAAAGCTTTCCATGGATGGGCCTTTTTCAGAAGATATAGGCGAAAATGTTTTTGCCGGTCAAGAAAATGACGAGGTTGTGTTGTGCTTGAATTACGATGGTAAATTTGGCTTAAATAATATGAATAGTTATTTCCAAAGTGCAAATACAAAAGGAAAGGCGGTTGTTTGGCAAGATTGGATATACAAAGTTGGTGACCCAATTTTGTTTAATGATACAAAACGTTTTACTATTTTATATAATAATTTAAAAGGTAGGATTGTGGATGTTGAAAAAGTCGATAATTGTATTTGGTTTACAATAGACGTTGCAATCAATATAACTGAAGATATTTGTAAAAGAGAAGGAATTGAATGGATAAGTGCGGGAGATGGATATACTCGTATAAAATTTGAGGTTCAATCTTTTAGTGACGAAGATTACGAAAAAGATGCATCTCTACGTATGATGTCTATTGTTCCTTTCCAATTAGCATATGCTGTTTCTATTCATAAGGCGCAAGGTTTAGAATATGATTCTGTAAAAGTCGTTATACCAAGAAGTAATTCTGAAAGAATTACTCATGGTATCTTTTATACTGCTATTACACGAGCAAAGAAGAAGCTTAAGATATATTGGAGTTCAGAAACAATGGAAGAAATAGTTTCAGGTTTCGAAGAAAAAGTTTCAAGGCAAAAAAGTTTTGAAATTGTAAAGAAAAGAGTAATTGATTAATAAAGCTCAACGTAAATGTTGTGCTGATAGAGATGAGGTTCTTGACGGGAGTGGAATTACGAAAATTTTAGATCAAAAAGACAATAGCAGGACTAGGTTAAAATGAAACAAGGATAAAGAATTATTTTAATTGAAGCGGCGGATATGTATCGGCACGAGCAAGAAAACGGCGTTAGCGTTGGGCATAAAATGCCTGAAAGTAAAAGCGACACATATTTTCGTTTGTTCAAAATCTATTTGGATAATCCGATAGACCTAATAGAACTTGAAAAGGTGTATAAGTAAAAAAAAAATAAAAAGTTTTCTTTTCAAATAAAAGCGAGAATGATTA
>CALVKD010000063.1 GCA_944332525.1 uncultured Bacilli bacterium
GTCTGAATGCAATATAAGCTGCTTTCTTTGGTTGTATGGTACTTTCGCAATTGCTCGTTTGACTGTATCAAGAACTAATTTTAAATCAATAAATTTAGACATTTTATACGCTACAATGGATTTGTCATACATATCTTTAATCGCGCACAAATATTTAATACCATCTCTTGCAAAGATATAACTTATATCTATAGACCATTTTTTATTGGATGCATCTGTGTTAAAATTCCTACGTAGAAGATTCGGTATCTCGTGATGGTTAATCTTTGGATATTTATGAGTCTTTCTACGAGTTATGGATTGAACGCCATTCAATCTCATATATCGGTATACGGTGTAATTCGTTAGGATTATGCCGTATACTTTTTTTACTTCCATCCGTATTCGTCTAATACCTTTGGTTTTATCTTTCTCATACATCTTTATAACTACATCGTTATTGGTTTTATCAAATTTCTTTATTTCAGGCCTACCCAGAGCTATCCAGTCATAATATCCGCTTTTGGAACACTTAAGCGTTCTACATAAAGTTTTTATTGGATATTTGCTTTTAAGCATTTCTATGACTTGATATTTTTCTTTTGCTTTTGGCTCTCTAGGTAGGCTAAGGATTTTTTTATGTCTTCTAGCATCCTGCACCTTTCAATTAATTCTTGTTTAGAATAATCTTCCAGTGGTCTTTCTGGTGTTTTCCTTGGCCTCCCCTTTTTGGGATTAGTAAGTTTGGTACACTTTCCTCTTTTATCGACGCACGTTCCATATTTTTTATACTGTTCTACCCATTCGTATAATTGCCGTCTATGATTTAAATCATATGTTCTGGCTATTTCACTTCCACCCATATGTTGATCCAAATATAGAAGCACGATTTGATTCTTTTCTTCAATGGTAAATTTCTTATGAGTCTTGCGCTTTGACTTTCTTACATACATATTTTTTCCTCCTTTGATTTATAGTACTAAAAAAGCACATCAGATTACAAAATCATAATGTGCTTTTTATTTACGAGTCCGTTTTCACCAAACAGGTTCCTTTAAGGCGCGGATTTTTATTTATAAAAAAATAATTTTATTCATCTTTTTATCTTAAAATATATCTAAAAATATAAAATCTACGACAAATGTCTTCAAATTAAATGACTTTTGTAAATAATCTGTAATAAAAAAACTCGTTTATTTTTATAAAAATGAAAATAGGTTAATTGCCTTGAAATATTAATGTCTTTTCAACTAAAATTGACACGGCAAGACAAGTTATATAATTGCTTGAGCCATTTTGTTTTTAATTTAAAGGAGATTTAAAAGATGAAAAACAAAAAATTTCTGTTACTCTTAGCAATGCCATTATTATTAGTTGGCTGCGGAGGAACATCATCAAGTGGTAGTAGTGTTACACCTTCAGTGAGCACGACACCAGTTGTTAGCACATCTACACCAGAAAGCTCAACTTCAGTTGGTAGTAGTACAAGCGTTTTTGACCCTGAAGAAGGTGCTCACTTAACTATTGCTCAAGTTAAGTTATTAGTACCAAATAGTAACGATGAAACAACTAAAAAATTCTACGTTACTGCAACAATCAAAGAAGTAACCGATGCTACAAAGGGTCATATGGTTATCGAAGATGAAACTGGAGAAATGGAAATCTATTATTCATTCTCAGAAGATGGTGAATATAGATATGGTGAATTAGCTGATTTAGGTTGCGATGTTCCTGGAGAAGGCGACGAGGCTACATTCTATGGTATCTTAAAGAACTATAAAGGTACTTTCGAAATGGAAGATGCTAGAATTCAAGGATGCAATTATGTTCCTCCAGCAATTAGCGAATATACTGAAATGACAGTTGCAGCTGCTAGAGAAGCTGCTGATAATGACTTAGTTAGAATTAAAGGTAAAGTTATTGCTGTCACCAAAAATGCATCATTAGATTCAATTGGTGCTTTAATTGCTGATGAAACCGGCTCAATTTATGTTTATGATGATATTTGCTCACAATTATCAGTCAATGATGAAGTTGATATTGCTGGTAGAAAAGAACACTATATTTCTAGCAGTGAAGCAAGCTATGCTGAAGAGTTCGGCTATTAGGGTTCTAACCAATTATCAATGTGCCAATTAGTTTCTAGAGAAGCAAGCACAGAAGAAGCAGATTTATCTTTTGCTACCGAAGCATCTGTTAGTGACATTATCGATACTGATTTCGCAAATGATATTTCCGGAAAACTTTATAAAGTTAATGGATACATCATTAAAGATGATCATCCAGGTGCAGGTGGATACACAAACTACTACATTCACGGATTAGATGGAAGAGATTCTTATGTATATTCACAAGCATCAGGTGCAGATTTCACTTGGTTAGATCAATATTGCTCAGAAGAAGGCAGCGAAAAGGTCTATACAATCTATCTCACACCTCTCAATGCAAAGAGCACTTCTACAGGATGCACTTGGAGATTCTTACCTGTTAAAGTTATCGATGAAAACTTTGAATTTGATAAGAATGAAGCTACTAAGTTTGTTCTTGATTCCTTCCTTTACAGCCAATTTGAATCATTATATTATGCTGATCCAAACAAAGAATTAATTTCTACTTACTCTTCAACAATGCTTGGCCTTGAGAATGTTAAAATCGAATATTCTTCAAACAATACCGCATCTGTTTTCTTTGAAACAAAAGATGGTAAGACATACTTACATACTGGCACTACCGGTAAAGCAACAGTTACTATTGATGTTACTTTAGATGGTTTTGCTTCTGCTCAAGGTACTGTTGAAGTTGAAATGCAAGAACCAGATGATATTGAAGCTCTCAATGTCAAAGGTGCAATTGATGCCGCTGATGAAACTCCAGTAACAGTTAGAGCTATCGTTGGTCCATCACTTATCAATCAACCTGGTTTCTATTTAATTGATGATACTGGTGTTATCGCTGCTAGATTAGCAGTTGATGATGATATCGCAAAATTCAATCTTGGCGATGAAGTCATCATTAAAGGTAAGAGAGATGTTTGGGGCAATTCCAAATATGGTGGAGCAGATTTCCCTACCCAAATTTGTATTTCAGACGTTGAATTAATTGCTAACTTATATGGTGAACATGATTATTCAACCGCTACCTTCATCGAAGGTAAGAATGCAAAATATGTTTCAGACCTTGATTATCATGAAATCATCCATACTACTGAAGTTTACGTTATTGAAGGTCAAGTTGAAGTCACTGGTTCTGGTCAATCTACTCAATGGCAAATTGTTGATCCAACTGACGGCTCTGAACTTTCTCTTTATGCAAGTAGTGTTGCACAATATAACTGGTTACAAGGTTATGAAGATCAAACCCTTACTATTGAAGTCGCTCCAGTTAACTGGAATAACAAAGCATATATGAGAGGTTGCATCTTATCTATCACTACTGCTGATGGTGAAAAGGTTGTTAACACTTATAACTTCCAATAATTAATATTTAATCATTTAAAGAGGACCTACGATTATTGTAGGTCCTTTTTTCTTTTGTAATTTTACTTATATTGTAGTATTATTAATAAGCGATGGACGCTTAGCTCAGCAGGGAGAGCGTTTCCTTCACACGGAAGAGGTCGTGGGTTCGAACCCCGCAGCGTCCACCATTTAAATTGAAACTTCCCCCATTTCTATCATACCCTAATGGGCAAAGAACTGAGGAAATAGCAAAATAAAACGGACTATAATGGTTAACGTTATAGTTTTTTTTATAATTTGTAAATAACTTTATCTGATCCAGTTAAGGCTGATTTCTTTCGCATTATAATGAACTTTTCTAATAAAAAACTTAAACTGATTATCAAAAGGCAAGCGAATATCATGATATAAAATACACCGAAATGGTGATTAGAGACGCTGATATCAAACCAGCTTAAATATGTATAATCAAGGAATGGGTATGGGACGGCTTGACCATTATAAGTTTTTCCATTTGTAGATAACGATAAAATTACAATCGCATATATTAATGGATAAATAGCACCTAAAAGATAAGATTTCTTTTGAATATTAAAATTGTAGTCAAAATAATAGAAGTCGAATAAAGCTATTAAAGGTGAAAATAAATGAACGGATAAGTTTTTATAAGTAAAGAGCATTTCAACTGGATAAAATGGTGCGATAAAGCATGAAAATACAAAAAATGTCACCGTAATATTAATAACAACTAAATATTTAAGATGATAAAGTTTACTATTGTTAAATTTCATTAACGTTATGTATGAATAGGTGTCTAATATTAAACAGACCACCGCGGTTAAAAAAACTAAAATATTTGATTGAATTGTAAAAAAGAAGAGATTATCAAGATTTATTGGTGTTTCCATAATTGAGAGCAAAACACCCGATAAACTAATACACATTAATAAAAGTTTTATAAAGATTTTTTTGAAAAATAAACGACTTTCCTGATGCATACATACCTCTAAATTTATTATAGACAAAAGCAAAGACTTTCAAAACAAAAAACATTAATTGCATTTATCAAAAGCAATATTTAATATATAATCTATGTAGGAGTTATTATGGCTAAAAGTACTAGAAGAGTAATTGAGAACCAAACATATGAAGAGGAGAGATCTCTTTATTTTTTGTCTAATGCCGATGTTGTTAATTGCACATTTGCCGGAGAAAAGGACGGAGAGTCAGTTTTAAAAGATTCACGTAATGTTTCGGTTAGAGATTGTAAATTTTCGCTTCGTTATCCTCTTTGGCATGCTCAGCAGTTGCAGATTAACCATGTCACAATGGATGATAAAGCAAGAGCACCTTTATGGTATGGCGATAGTGTTGTCATTGATAACTGTGATATTCAAGGTATCAAGTGTTTACGGGAAACTAGTAAGATTTCTATTAGAAATAGCAATATTATTTCTGATGAATTTGGTTGGAAGTGCCATGAAGTTAATATCTCTAATTGCAGTATTGATAGTCAATACGCTTTATTAGAGTCAGAAAACGTGGTTATGGACAACGTAAAATTAACTGGAAAATATACTTTGCAATATATGGCAAATGTTAAGGTTACTAACTGCGTTCTCGATACAAAAGATGCTTTTTGGCATAGCCATAATGTGCTTATTAAAGACTGCGTTGTAAAGGGTGAATATCTTGGCTGGTATAGTGATGGATTGACATTTATTAACTGCAAAATCATATCCCATCAACCATTAGTTGATTGCAAAAATTTAACTTTGGTCAACTGTACGATGGAGGGATGCGATTTAGCGTTTGAATATTCGGATGTCAACGCTGATATTATCGGAAGTATTGAATCAATTAAAAATCCGCGTTCAGGAATCATTACTGTCGATAGCGTTAACGATGTTATAACCGGCGATGAAGTCATTCCTTGCAAAGGTAAAGTAGTAATTAGATAATTTAGGAGAATAATTATGGAAAAAGTTGCAAAATTTGAAAAAGTTTCTTTAAAACAATTTGAAAAGGATTATCTTAATTCTTTCCCAGAGTTAAGTTTGAGTAATATTGATTTAATTTATAGTCATATTAAACTTCCAAAAAGAGCGACAGTTGGCTCGGCAGGATATGATTTCTTTGCACCATTTGATATTGAATTAGCTCCGCATGAAACAGTTAAAGTTCCAACCGGCATCCGTTGCACGATGAAGGAAGGCGTGGTATTACTTGTGTTTCCGCGTTCTGGGTTGGGGTTTAAGTATCGTCTTCAATTAAATAATACCATCGGCGTTATTGATGCTGATTACCATGGCTCATCTAACGAAGGCCACATATATGTAAAATTGACTAATGATACTAATGAGAATCTTCATATTAAGATTAAAGAAGGCGAAGGTTTTGCACAAGGCATCTTCTTCCGCTTCGGCATTACTGAAGATGATGAAGTAGAAGCTTTACGCGATGGCGGATTCGGTTCTACCGATAAATAAGTTTCCAAAACTTTTTAAAGAAGCCAGCGACGGCTTCTTTTATTTTGTCGAGAAGAGTATATTTTTCTTTCTTTGGATTTTTAATTTCTAAAGTAAAATTAATTTCAGTTGGTCGATAATGATAATCTAAAGTTTCAAAAGTTATATTCATTTGATATTTACCGATTCGCGTATTATCAAACGAGTTATTGATAATTAAAGATTTATAGGGTAAATTTTGAAGATAATTATTTTGAATTAAAATTTTATAAAGCTCGTAAGGAGAAATTAATTGTGAAGGTGCTAAAGTCAATGTAAAGTTATCAATATGTGGAACTTCTCTTCTATTATCTAGTACTTGAATAATAAATGGTATCGCAATTGAATGATAGTCATCTTGATAGATTACTTGGCATTGATAATATCCTTCCTCGTTTGGCGATTCATAGTATTGATCAGCGTTTAATTGTAGTTTAGGTTTAGCTAAATAATTATCAAAAACGGTGAAACGGTTAAGAATCTCTTCTTCGCTTAAAATATTGCTAGGTGCAGTATAAATAAAAGTTGGCCCATTTATAATTACTCTATATGGATTGATTATTTCTATAGTTACTTGATATGAACTAGTATTAATTCCGTCACTAGCTTCTATTACAATTTCTTGCTTAGATAAAACTTTAGTATCAATGCTTTTATCGATAGTTATTACTAAATCTTCAAAAGGTGTATCTTCGTCAAAAATAACAAAATTTGCGAGTATTCTTTCAGAGGTAACCTCTTCACCAAGGTAATATTGCAAATAAGTTGGTCCAATTATCATCGGTGAGGAATTATTAGCAGTTAATATACTAAAAAGTAATAATAATTTCATATGCATCCCTATAAATTAAATAGGGATAGGAAGATATTTCTTAGTAAAAATAATGCTAAAATAAATCTATTTTGCTATAATTTATCTACCGGAAAGGTCAGGAATAAAATATATGTACGAATTTAAGACTGTCAGAGAATTATATGAAGCATGCTATTATGGCGATGCTATCTTAAAAGATTCTATCGATGAGGTAGGTCTTGAAGGATGGATTAGAACTAATCGCAATAATGGATCAATCGGCTTTATCGAACTAAATGATGGTACTTATTTTAAAAATGCTCAAATCGTTTACGATAAAACCTTAGCTAATTTTGATGATGTAGCTCGTCATCTCACTGGATGTTCAGTTTCAGTTAAAGGCAAATTTGTCTTAACTCCAGAAGCTAAACAACCTTTTGAAATTCATCTTGAAGAATTCACTTTAATTGGTGACTGCGATAATACTTATCCTCTTCAAAAGAAACGTCACTCTTTTGAATATCTTAGAACTATCGCGCATCTCCGTCCAAGAACAAATACTTTTAATGCTGTGTTCCGCTTAAGAAGTGTTTTATCAATGGCTATCCATGAATTCTTTCAAGATCAAGGATTTGTTTATGTTCACACCCCGTTGCTCACCGGTATTTCTTGTGAGGGCGATGATATGTTCCACGTTGTAACCGGCAATAAGATGGATGAACTCGATAATTATTTTGGCAAGAAGACTTTGCTTTCAGGATCTGGTCAAATTCATGTCGAAGCTTTCGCTATGGCTTTTAGAGATGTTTATACTTTTGGACCAACGTTTAGAAGTGAAAAGTCTAATACTAGAACCCACGCGGCAGAATTTTGGATGATTGAACCAGAAATCGCTTTTGCTGATATTGGCGATGACATGGATTTAATTGAAGACTGCGTAAAATACTGCATTAAATACTGCATGGAGAATGCACCTGAAGAAATGAATTTCTTCAATACGATGATTGATAAAACATTGTTAGATAGATTAAATCATGTTTTAAATTCTCCATTCAGAAAAATGGAATATACCGAAGCAATTGAAATTTTGAAAAAAGCAATTTCTGACGGAGTAAAATTTGAAGACAATAATATTTTCTGGGGCAAGGATTTAGAAAGCGAACACGAGAGATATATTACCGAACATGTCGTTAAAGGACCGGTGTTCTTAATTAATTACCCAGAAGAAATTAAATCTTTCTACATGAAGAGAAATGCTGATGGTAAGACCGTCGCAGCCTGTGATTTATTAGTCCCAGGTATTGGTGAACTCGTCGGAGGTTCTGAAAGAGAAGAAAACTATGATATTCTCAAAGAAAAGATGATTAAAGCCAATTTGAAATTAGAAGATTATCAATGGTATCTCGATTTAAGAAGATACGGAGGATGCAAGCACGCGGGCTTCGGTATCGGTTTTGAAAGATTCTTAATGTATATCTCCGGAATGGAAAATATCCGCGATGTTGAAGCCTTCCCAAGAACCTATAAAAACTTAGATTATTAATATGCCGGACGCAGAGAGAAAAAATAAATTAGGTTTATTAAATATTATCCTTATCGGATTAATCTCTTTGCTATGCATTACTTTAATTTTTGATGTAACCACCTCTTTCTTTAATTTTAAGAAGGAAGGTGGTTTTATTTATTTTAACGGCTATGATGAAAAACAAAGCCGTGAGATTTATGACCGTTATTTAAAAAAGAAAGGTAATGGTTATGATGTCTTACCGGTTTATGATTATGGATTATACGGCCATTACCTTCATTTAAATCAAGAAAAGATTGTTTTGCCAGAATACACCTCTTTTTCTTCTTTAGCTCTTTATAACATCGATAAAGAGATTATTTCATTACAGGATGTCAATTATTCCTTTGACGGAAAAAATAATATTCTTAATGGAGGAATTGATTTATTTTCCTTAGATGAAGGTAATTATCTCGTTCTTTCTTCTTTAGTAATGAACGAAAATTTAAATGGTCCATTTACCGGGTTAAAGGTGGTACCTTATGATTTTGATATAACAATTTTCTCTTTACCGGAAAACGGGGTTAGAAAAAAAGTACAAATTCAAAATCAGCAATCCTCACCTAATTTAGTTATTAAGGTATCCAAAGTTTCTTTCTTACCATCAGCCTATTATGATTTAATCTTAATTGGCGAAAAAGAGGCTTGTGAAACATATAGAGAATCTTTACCGGATAATTTAGCCGTCAAAATAACTTCTTCGCTTGGAGAAGCTTATAAAAGCAACACAACATTAGCGTTATATGTCGGTGATGAAGCCTTTACTACTTCTAAATATTATTCTTCTGACATAAATAAAGATGATGTTGTTGTGGATGATATACGTTTATTAAATGCGGATAAAAATGATTATATTCGAGAATTAGGTGGTTATTTGACTTTAGGTGGCTCAGCAAGTTCTTCTTATCCGAGTTCATTTGAAATCATCCCTTATCAAAAATATCATCAAGGCAAGATTACATTCTTAGTTAATAGCGAAGTAAGCTTTGAAAAAATAAAAGAAATTTATTAAAAGATCAGAAATCATCCCTATTTGTTTTATAGGAGGAGATATGAAAAAAATACTGATCTTTTTTTTGTGCTTTTTACTCTGCTCATGTAATAATGAGATTTCATCATTTGAAAGAAAGAAAATCTCTTTTGATGAAATATTTCAAATCGATGAAGAACTTTATTATGTCTTTTTTTATCTCGATGGCTGCTTAGCTTGTCGAAATATCGTTTTGTATTTAAAAGAGGTTTCTTCTTTGATTTCCGAAAATATCTATTCTGTCGATCTTTTAGAATGTTCGTTTGCTGAAGAGAAAGAAACTAATATTGGAGTGACCGAGTATGAAATGCTTTATATTCCATACGCTCCATATGTTTTAAAAATTATTGATGGTGAGGTTAAAGATAAACTAGCAGGTTATCAAGCTATTCGCGAGAATGATAATTTTTTCTCACAATTTTCATAAGTGTTTTTTGCTATATATGATATAATCATTAAGGCGAATAAACATGAACTTTATTAATGATTTAAATCAAGAACAGCTAGCGGCTGTCACAACTGATAAAAAATATGTTTCGGTAATTGCCGGGGCAGGGTCTGGAAAGACTAGGGTATTAACGTACCGCATTAGTTTTTTGCTTAGTGAAAATATTGCTTTACCAAGTCAAATTTTAGGCATTACTTTCACCAATAAAGCGGCGAAAGAGATTAAGGAAAGAGTTTTAAAGCTGATTCCAGGCGCGGAGAGAATGACTTTATCGACGATCCATTCTTTTTGTGCGCGTTTTTTGAGAATTTATATTGATGCTTTAGATATTTATCAAAAAAATTTCACCATTATCGATGAAGAAGATCAAAAAACGATAATGAAGAATCTTTTCGTCAGCAAAGGATTAACAAAGACTGATGAAAGAATAAAAGAAGCGATGAATTTTATTTCTTCAAAGAAAGGTGAAGGTTTAGAATACCAAGATATCGCAGATAAGGTTTATCCTAATCACGAATTAAATTTTTATAAGGAATGCTTTGCAGATTACGATGCTTATTTAAAGAAGACTAATTCCTTAGATTTTGATGATTTAATTTTATTAACTATTAAAATTCTTGAAGATGACGTCAACGGAATTAGAAAAGAAGTAACAAAAAAATACCGTCATATTTTAGTAGATGAATTTCAAGATATCGATGATGTGCAGTTCCATTTAATAACTTTATTAATGAATCAAGAAACATCGCTTTATGTTGTTGGTGATCCTGATCAAACTATCTATACCTGGCGCGGAGCGAATAATAAAATCCTCTTAGATTTAGAAAAAAATCTTTCTTATCAATTTAGAAATGTCACTTTAGAAACAATCGTGCTCAAAAATAATTATCGGTCTACAAAAAATATTCTTGACGCCTCGAATGCTTTAATTTCTCATAATAAAAACAGAATAAAAAAAGATTTAGTCGCGGTTAACGGAGAAGGCGATAATATCACCGTTTATAACGCTTATGACGGAGAAGAGGAATCTTCTTATATCGCATCAATGATTGATGAGCTTGTAAGAAAAGGTGAAGAATATAAAAATATTGCAGTTCTATATCGGTCTAACTATCTTTCTCGAGAACTTGAATCTCAACTGAATTTAATGCGAATTCCTTATCAAATTTTTGGAGGCATTCGCTTCTTCGCAAGAAAAGAAATTAAAGACTTATTGGCTTATTTCAATTTATTTATTAATCCGAGCAGCGATATTTCTTTTGATAGGATTATCAATGTTCCAAAGCGGAATATCGGTCCGACCAGCCTTGATAAAATTAAGATGGCAGCTAATGCATCATCGCAGCCGATTTATTACTTCTTAAAAGAGAATCTTTCAAATTTAGATTTACCAAAAAGTAAACTTGCTGAACTTGAGAAGATGATAAATATTATTGACGTTACCAGTGAGAAATTAAAATCTGTGTCACCATTAGATTTTGGAGATGTGATTAAGAAATTTATCGATGATATCCATTTTTATGATTCGTTTAGCAAAGAAGATGATAAAGATGAGAGAATTGATAACGTTAAAGAATTAATCGGAAACATTAAATTGTTCTTTAACAATAACCAAACTTCTCCGTTTGCTGATTTTGTTGAAAATGCTTCTTTGCAGGCATCTGGCGAAGAAATTAATGATGGTAACTACGTTTCTCTTATGACGGTCCATTCAGCGAAAGGCTTAGAGTTTAACGAAGTATTTATCTTTGGCTTTAATGACGGGGTCTTCCCGTCAGCCCGTTCCGTTAGTGAAAATGCAGAAGCTATGGAAGAGGAAAGAAGACTTGCCTATGTTGCCTTTACTCGGGCGAAAAAGCATCTCTATGTTTCTTTCAATAACGGATTCTCTTATGTTCAAGGTCGAACTTTAGTTCCGTCACCTTTCTTAAAAGAAGCTGGATTAAAGATTAAGGAAAAAGTGGTTAAAACTCCGTATAGCGGAAAGAATATCTATAAAAACGAATCATATAGTTCTTATGGAAACAAAACTGCCAGTAAGGTGAATATCAATAAACCGATTATTATTCCTCAAGGCAGCAATAATGTAAAGTCATGGAACGTCGGTGATTTACTAAAACATGCTGATTACGGGGTAGGAAAAGTTATCGAAGTCGTATCTGATAAGATTATAAAAGTAAAATTTGAAAATAAAGCGTTCGGAGAGAAGACATTACTCTCGACACATATTAAAATAAGTAAGTTAGAAAGTTAAGGAGGCTATTATGCAGGAAATTACTTTAGAGCTTCTAAAAAAATGCGCGAACAATTTAATGTTTGATATGAAGGAAACGGAGTATGAGACTCTGCTTCATGAATTTGATGTTTTGACCAAACAAATGGATTTAATTGGTAAAATACAAGGAATTGATGATGAAGAAGAGATGACTTTCCCTTTTCCATGCGAAGTTACTTATCTCCGCGAAGATGAACCGGAAGAGCCCCTTCCACGCGAAGATGTATTAAGAAACGCTAAAGACGTAGTTGACGGACAAATCCGTCTTCCAAAGGTGATTTTATGAGTTATTTAGATAAGAATATTGTTGAACTTCATAATTTATTAGTCGAAAAGAAGGTTACACCTTTAATGTTGGCTACTGAAGCTATTGAAAAGGCTAAAAAAGACTCAAATAATGCTTTCGAAACTATCTTAGAAAAAGAAGCTTTAGAATTTGCTAAAACCTTAGTTGAACCGGAAAAAGATAATCTTTTCTGGGGTATACCTTATGTCGCAAAAGATAATTTTTCAACAAAAGATATTTTAACTACAGCATCTAGTAATATCTTAAAAGATTACGTACCGGTTTTTGATGCGACAGTTATCAAAAAATTAAAAGAGGCAAAAGCGGTTTTAATCGGTAAAACTACTCTTGATGAATTAGCTATGGGCGGAACCGGCACAACCGGACATTTAGGTATGACCTATAATCCATATGATCCTGAACATAAATATATGGTTGGCGGATCTTCTTGCGGATCGGCTGCCGCGGTCGCGGGAGGAATTGTTCCATTTGCTTTGGGTTCCGATACGGGTGACTCAATTAGAAAGCCTGCTTCATATGCTGGATTAGTCGGCTATAAACCGACCTGGGGAAAGATTTCCCGTTACGGATTATTCCCATTTGCTCCATCGCTTGACCACGTCGGATTTTTTACCCGTTCCGTTCTCGATGCGGCTTACAGCTTAAATTTATTGCAAGGAAAAGATTATAACGACTCAACTTCGTCTTTCTTACCTAATGAAGATAATACTGAAAATATCAATCAAGGTATTGAAGGAATGAAAATTGCCGTTTTAAAACCAATTATCAATTCCGTTCACGAAGAAGTTATTCTTAAAGCTTTTGATAAAACAGTTGAAGGTTTAAGAAAAGGTGGAGCAACAGTTGACTATATCGACTTTGATGATGATTTACTCAATGCGATTTATCCTACCTATATGGTTATTTCTTGCGCGGAAGCTACCTCAAATAATGCGAATCTCGACGGCATTAAATTCGGTCCGCGTATCGGAGGAGAAAACACTTATCAAGAAGTGATGATGAAGGCGCGTACTACTGGATTTTCTGAATTAATTAAAAGAAGATTTGTCATCGGTTCATATTCTCTTTTCAAAGATAATCAAAAGTATCTTTTCTTAAGAGCTCAAAAAGCCCGTCACATGATTGTGAGAAAAATTAATGAAGTCTTTGATACTTATGATGCAATTTATTTACCATGCGTAGCTAAGGTTAGAAATCCATTTGATGGTGGATATTCAGATAAATTATCATCGACCTATCTCGTCGCTGAAAACCACTTAGCAATTGGTAACTTTGGCGGATTACCATCAATTTCCTTACCGATTGGTTTAGATAATAAATTTCCATTTGATGGCAATTTAACAGCGAAAGCTCATGAAGATAAAAAACTTCTCAGAATAGCTTATGCACTTGAAAAAATCACATCCTTAAAAGATTTATCGGTAGAAAAGGTGGTGAAGTAATATGAATTTTGAAGCAGTTATCGGAATTGAAATCCACGTTGAAATGAAAACAAAAAGTAAAATGTTTTCAGCTTCACCTAATCGATTTGGAGCTTTGCCTAATACCTTGGTTACCCCGTTAGATATGGCATTTCCAGGCACGATGCCGAGATTAAATAAACAAGCGGTTATCAATGCATTAAGAGTTGTTAATGCTTTGCATATGGAAATCGATCACGATTTGTATTTTGATAGAAAAAATTATTTCTATGCTGATTTACCGAAGGGTTATCAAATCACTCAAGATAAACGTCCGATTGGTAAAAACGGCTATGTAGAAATTGAAACTAGTCACGGCGTGAAGAGAATTAGTATTGAAAGATTACATATGGAAGAAGATACTTGTAAACAATTACACTTAGCCTCTTACTCTCTTCTCGACTATAACCGCGCGGGCACTCCGTTAGTTGAAATCGTTTCTCGCCCAGAGATTAGAAATGGTGAAGAAGCGATGAAATATGTCGGGAAAATCAGAGAAATCGTTATTTATTCGTTAGTTAGCGACGGCAAGATGGAAGAAGGATCTCTCCGCTGCGACGTTAATATTTCTCTCCGCCCAGCTGGCAGCGATGTTTTTGGTACTAAAGTAGAAATTAAAAACCTCAATTCGCTTTCCAATGTCCAAAAGGCAATTGATTTTGAAATGCATCGTCAAGAAAAGTTACTTCTCAGCGGACAAAAGGTTGAACAAGAGACAAGAAGATTTGATGAAACGAAAAAAGAGACAGTTTTAATGCGTAAGAAAACCGATGCTGTCGATTATAAATACTTCACCGAACCAAACTTAGTCCCGGTTCATCTTAGCGATGAATTTATTAATGATGCAATTGCCTCTTGCCCGGAACTCGCTGATGAAAAATTGGTTAGATATACTAAGATGGGCTTAGGAAAAGATGAAGCTTTACAAATTCTTGATTCCTACGATATGGCGATGTATTTTGATAAGACTCTTGATAAAGGCGCGTCGATTAAAGGATTATGGAACTTTTTGACCGGTGATGTCGCTTCTTACTTAAAGAAGAATAATTTAACGATTAAAGAGTTTAATGTTTCACCGGATCACTTAGTATCTTTGATGAAGATTATTGAAAAAGGTGATGTTTCCTATCCTCAAGGCAGAAAAATCTTTGAAGAAATGGTTAAAAATGATGAAGATCCATTAATGCTTCAAGAAAAGTTAGGATTAAAGCAAAATTCTAACCAAGATGAAATTCTTACCTTATGTCAAACGGCGATGAAGAATAATCCTCAGTCGATTATTGATTATAAAAACGGAAAAGACAGAGCTTTAGGATTCTTAGTCGGACAAGTTATGAAAGCTTCAAAAGGCAAAGCCAATCCTCAAATGGTTAGTAAGACCATCAAAGAATTGCTAGATAAGGAGTAATAAAAATGAAGGGTTTAATTATTTTAGGCGATAGTTTTGAAGATACAGAAGCCTTATCTTCTACAGATGTTTTAATTAGAGCTGGTGAACAAATAACGAGAGCTTCGGTTATGAGCTCACTAGATGTTCTTAGCCAATGTAAAGTACATATTAAAGCCGATATTAGCATTGATGATGTTAAAGAAAGCGACTATGACTATTTAATTATTCCAGGCGGTAAAGCCTCATTTACAATTTTAAATAAAGATGTTCGCGTCGAGAAATTAATTGATGAATTCTTAGCCAAAGGAAAACTTGTCGCGACCATCTGCGCAGCTCCGCATTTATTAAGCCGTAAAGGATATTTCGCTAATCGTCAGTTTACTTGCCATCCTGGTTTTGAAACCTACGCGGCAGCTGGAACATACCGTCGGGATTTAGGTGTTTACCGCGATGATAAGTTCGTAACTGCTAAATCGATGTATTATTCTATTCCGTTTGGACTAGAAATCATCGCCTTCTTATATGGCGAAAAGAGAAGAGACGAAGTTGAAAAACAATTAATGGGCGAAGGCAGATAAGCCCATTTTTGTCCACGTAGCTCAGTGGATAGAGCGACCGCCTCCTAAGCGGTAGGCCGGAGGTTCAAATCCTCTCGTGGACGCCATTTAGAAAAAGTGCCTATAACCAATCGGTTATAGGCTTTTTTATAATCTTTTATTAAGTTATTGGCATTTAATGCAAAAAAATGCCTTAATAGGCAAAAATTTGCATTAGGGTCATTTAAAAATTTAAATTTGATTAATAAATTAACCTTTATTTTTTAGGTATTCTGAAAATGTATTCCTTAGGCGATGAAAATTACACCGCGGCAATGACAGTTATGCTTTCTGCTTTACAGGTCATATCTTTACCTTTAAATGGATTAGGGTACGGAATTCAGCCATTTATTTCTTATAACTATGGATCAGGGCAAGTTGACAGAATAAAAAAAGGACTAAAATATATCGTTATAATCGCCTTTATTTTCGCCTTTATAACTTGGCTATTATCATTGCTTTATCCAGTGATTTACACATATATATTCAATTGCAGTGATATTGTCGCTTCCTTAGTTGTTCAATATACTCCGATTTTCTTGATGGGAACAATTATGTTTTTTGCTCAGATGACATTGCAAAATGTTAATATCGCCTTAAATGAAGCCAAAGTATCAATTTTCTTAGCCCTTTTTAGAAAAGTTATTTTATTAATACCTCTTTGCTTTATCTTGTCATATTTCTTCGGTGTTCAAGGAGTATTTTATAGTGAAGGTATCGCTGATTTGGTCGCAGGAACTGTGACGATGACGGTTATCTTTATTAGGATACCGAGATTATTAAAAAGACGTGTTGAACAAATAAAAAAAGAGCACGAGGCTCTTATAGATATTCATTAATTGAATGATTGAGAATTCTTGGTGAAACGATAAATCCTATTGTACCTGGACCGGCGTGAGCGCATACGTTAATAGCAATCGGTAAGACTTTAACTTCGAATCCATTAGTATCTTCTTTAATCGAATCCTTAATAGAAGAAAGCAATGCATCATTGCCGTCAAACGACACAATAGTATAATCGTATTTTTCAAGAGGATAGTTTTTAACTGCAAAATCGATGATTTCTTTCATAGATTTTTTAGTGTTTCTGGTCATGCTATCTTTATCAAGTCCACCTTCATATAATGAAAGAATTGGTTTTAAACCGATTAAATTACCTAATGCTGCAATAGCTGGTGAGATTCTGCCTCCGTTTTTTAAAGCTGTGAGATTCTCTGGAATAAACCGGACATAATTATCATTCAAACGATTCTTGATTTCTTCGACAATAACATCGACATCGATGCCTTCGTTAAGCCTTTCATGAGCATAAAGCACATGAGAGAGCATCAAAGAGCAAACAGAATAAGAATCAATAACAATAACTTTATCATCAAAGGAGTCATGCGAAATATTGGTGAATAAAGAAAACATTGATGAAAGCTTGCTTGAAATTGTAAAATGAACAACATAATCAAAGCCTTTATCAAATAAGTCTTTAAAATATTCAACAATCATTGCTGGAGGAGGTGTTGAAGTTTTAATTACTTTTCCTCCGCGCATATATTCGCAAAGCTGGTCTTGATTAATCGATATTCCGTCGAGATATTCTTCCCCATCAACAATAACATTTAACGGAAAAACAGTAATATTGAGCTTTTTCGCTAATTCTTTACTAATAGTGCAAGAAGAATCCGTTGATAAAGCAATATTTGCATTATGTATATTTATATTTTTTTTCATAAATACCTCCGCATTTGATTATAACACAGATATTAATATTAAAAAATATCTGTTTATAATGGGCATGTTACGCTTATAATAATATTTAGCGAGAGATAAATGCAATCTCTATGTTGGTTTTGGATTATTTTGGAGGTATAAAAATGGCGGTTTGTAAGTGTAAATGCCCAAATTGCGGGAAAATAATTGAAATTGATGATAAAGAATTCATGGTTAATTGCCGTTTCTGTGGTGTGCCATTTTTACCTCGTGAAGGAAAGGCTGCTTACCAAGAATATCTCCTTAATAATGTTTCTGTTGATACGGTTTCTTATGAAGGCGATATGAGCAATTTAAAAGTTCTAGGTCTTCAAGCATTGAAAGAAAATAATCCAGAAAAATGCGGTTTTTATTCTGAAGATATTTTAAAAAGAGATGCTTTATCTGCTGAAGGATTGCTTTTAAAAGGATTTTTTGCCGCGGACAATTATTCAGTTGAGGAAGGTATTAGATGCTATTTAGCAGCTTATGAAAATGCAAAAACGGCTGATTTGAAGAAACTTATCATCGATACTTTTATCAAGGGCTTTGAGAAATATAAAGCGGAGAATTTTGCATATTTATTTTCTGTTATGAAAAAGAATCTGCCTCATGAGTTAAAAGAAGTTTACCTTACAGCATTAACTCATCTTTCAACATCGTTATTAACAGATCCCGAGATGCTCAAAAAATTAGAATTACCTCAAAGTACTATTGATGGTTTAGTAGAAGATTATCAAACAAGAATTATTGATAATAATACTTTTCTTTTTAGCAAAGAATTTATTGCCGTTAGCGAAAATGGTAAGTTAACGCATTTCTTATGTAGTAAATTAATAAAAAAGACAGTTGAATGCTTCCATAATAAAAAAGATAATACATATCGTTATGTCTTTTATTACCCTCTTGATGAAGAACGCGTCGATGAAATTGTTTTAAGCGATAATTCTCTTTCCGATATTTTAAAGTCAGAAGGATATGAGATAAAGGAAATCGCAAGTGGCTGTTATGTCGCGACCTGCGTTTATCATGGATATTCGAAAAATGAAGTTAATGTTTTAAGGCGGTACCGCGATGAATGTTTAAATAAGCATTTTTTAGGACGTATTTTTATAAGATGTTATTACACTATTTCTCCATCTCTTATCAAGTATTTGGAAAAATATCCGCGTATCAATAATGCAGTCAAAAAAATATTAGACAAATTTGTTATTTCTTTGAAAAAGAAAGGCTATGAAGGTAAGATATATCACGAGTGATGAAAATGGAAAAGATTAATCTTGAACAAATTAATGACCCGTCGTTTATTAAAAACCTCACCCCTGCAGAATTAGAAGAACTGGTTAAAGAAATCAGAGCTTTTATCTTAGAAAAAGTTAGTAAAAATGGTGGACATCTCTCTAGCAATCTCGGAACTGTTGAACTGATTGTGGCGATGCATTATATTTTTGACTGCAAAAAAGATAAGTTTATTTTTGATGTTTCCCATCAAGCTTATACTCATAAAATTTTAACTGGGCGGGCTAAAGATTTTGATACATTACGAAAATTTGGCGGCTTATCAGGGTTTGCTAATTATAAAGAATCGGAATACGATGTTTGGGAATCTGGACATTCCTCAACGTCTTTAGCAGCTCAATGCGGATTTTTATTAGCGAGAAAAGATCCTTCAGAAAAAGTTGTCGCTTTAATCGGCAATGCCTCAATTATGAACGGGGTTTCTTTTGAAGCTTTAAATTATATGGGTAATTTAAAAGGTTTGAATCCAATTATTATTCTTAATGATAATAATATGTCAATCTCTCCATCTGTCGGAGCGGCATCGCGTTCGTTATCGCATTTAAGATCTTCAAAAGCCTATCAAAAAGTTAATAACTTTTTTGCTAGACATACCCCAACTTTTGTTAGAAATCTTTTTCATAGATTGAAAAAATCTTTAAAAGGCTTTATTTTGCAAGAAAATCTGTTTGAGGACTTTGGCTTTGATTATATGGGTCCATATGATGGAAATAATTTGGCTATCTGCATTAAATCGTTAAGAGCCGCGAAAATGTTAAATAAGCCATGTGTTATCCATTTTGTAACCAAAAAGGGTAAAGGTTACAAATTCGCTGAGGATGATAAAATCGGTATCTATCACGGTGTTGGACCATTTGATTTGAAAGAAGGAGTACATCTTTCTAATGCGATGACTTTCTCTAAAGCTGCCGCGGAAACTCTTTTAAATATGCGTAAAGAAAAAGAATTTTATGTTATTACTCCAGCGATGATTAGAGGAAGTGAGTTAGAGGAGTTTGAAAAAGCTTATCCTTCTTCTTTGCTTGACGTTGGAATCGCCGAAGAATTAGCCGCGGTGGTTGCTTCAAGCATGGTTAAAGAAGGCAGCAAATGCATTTTAATGCTTTATTCTACCTTTGCTCAAAGAGCATATGATTATTTACTTAATGATATCGCAAGAAGCAATATTCCGGTTCTTATGTTAATCGACCGCGCGGATATTGTTCCAGGTGACGGGGAAACTCATCAAGGAATTTATGATATATCGATGTTCAGCGCGATGCCGAATGTTGAAATTTATCAGCCGCGTAACGGCGATGAATTAAACGCTTTGATTAATTATTCATATACTAGACAAAACCCTATTGTTATCCGTTATAACAAAGGTAAAACAATTTTAACTAACCATAAGGTTGATTTAACAAATATGACCGAGACAGTCGTCGAAGGAAGAAACGGATATATAATAACCTATGGAGAAAATGTTAATTATATTCAAGAACTTATGGATAAAAATAATCTTGATTACACCTTGATCAACATGCGTAAAATTCATCCGTTTGATCGAGATAAAGTCGATGAAATTATTGCCAGTGGAAAACCATTATTAGTATATGAAAATTGTGCGAAATCTGGCTCTTTAGGTATGCATATCGGCGATTATTTAATTGAAAAGAAAGCTCATAACCATTATATAGCTATGTCGATAAAAGATTCGCTTAATCTTCCATGCGGTTCAGTTGAAGAATTAAGAAAATTTGCTTCATTAGCTGAAGAAGATATTATAAAAGCCATTAAAAATTTAGAAAATATGTAAAAATCTCAGTATCACATTTCTTGCTTCCTTGAATGTGATACTTTTTTCTTGCATAATGAAACTGAGGCAAGGACATGAGATTTATTGAAAACGCGAAAAATTACCTAGAACTTAGTTTAGTTGATTCTGGTAAGGAAAAATGCATTCCTTTAAAGGGGGTGTTTTTTCATCCCCGCGATTATTATTTATTTCATTATGTCATCGCCGGGAAAGGCGTGCTGGAATTAAATAATCATAAATATGAATTAAGCAAAGGCCAAATTTTTATGATACCTCCTTTAACTGAGGCGCGTTATTATCCCGCTAGCAGCAATCCTTGGACTTATCTCTGGGTAGGTTTTAGCGGAGCTAATGTTGAAGAATATTTAAAGATTTGTTCTCTAAGTATTAATCAGCCGATTTTTAATGATGATAAAAATCTCACATTTAAAACAATTTTTGAAAGAATTGAATCGCATGGATATGAACGCGGATTTTCCGATTTAACATCGCTTGGATATACTTATATTCTAATCCAAGAAATGATTAATCATCTCGGCAGAGAAAAGAAAATATCGACGATTGCTCAGCATACTTATATGGCGATGGAATTTATCAAAAATAATTATAAAGTTCAAATCTCTGTCAGTGATATCGCTTCTTCTCTCGGGGTAAACGTTAACTATCTAGCAAATATTTTTAAAAAGGTAGCCGGAATTTCCCCAAAGGAATATCTAACAAAAACTCGAATGGAAAAAGCTGGAATTTTATTGCGGACTAATCGTTATAAAATCAAAGAAGTTGCTGAAGAAGTCGGATATCTTAATCAGTTACATTTCTCGTCGCAATTTAGAAAATATTATCATTGTTCACCAAGTGAATTTGCTTTGAAAGGAGAAAAAGAAAATGAAAGAAGTGAATGAAGTAATTGAAGAGTTATTATTTTACGGAAGAAAGCATCTAGATCTTAATGAATTAGATGAAGTCTATTTGAGAAATCTTTTATTGCATAGACTTAATTGCTCTGAGCCATTTATGGGAAAGATTGACGAAGATAAAATAAGCTCTTTAACTGTCGCTGATAGCTTAATTGAAGATCTTAACGAAGCTATTAAAACTCGTGACGGCGAAGTTTCACCTCTTCTCAATGTTGAAATCTTAGGTCTGTTGACACCGATGCCAAGTTTTGTTGCTGATAAGGTTAATCGCTTGGAGAAGGAAGAACACGGCAAAGGACTTGATTATCTTTTCAATTTAGAAATAGCTAATAATTATATTCAAAAAACCGCGATTGATAAAAATATTTATTTTAAAAAAGATTTTGGCGATAACTTTGTCGAAGTCACAATTAATTTATCTAAACCGGAAAAGAAGAATTCCGATATCGCGAAATTATTGACTAAGGAAGTTAAAGAGAAATATCCTAAGTGTTTGCTTTGCTTAGAGAATCTTGGCTACAGCGGTAGAAGTGATCATCCAGCAAGAGGAAATATTAGAATTGTCCCGATGACTTTAAATAATGAAAAATGGTTCCTTCAATATTCACCTTACGCTTATTTTGATCATCACGCGATTGTTATCAATTATTCGCATCATAATATGGTCATCAATCACGATACCTTTAAAAAATTATTAGAGTTCGTTAATCTTTATCCGACTTTCTTTGTCGGCAGCAATGCTGATTTACCAATTGTCGGAGGCTCAATTTTAAACCATGAGCATTACCAAGGCGGACTTCATCTATTACCGGTTTTCTATTCAAAAGATAGAAAAGTTTATTACAAAGATAAAGATATCAAGATTTCTTTATTAAACTGGTATAACACCGTTATTAGAATTGAAAGCGAAAACCTTGATAAAGTAGTTCAGGCGGCAAGCAAAATCTTTGATACTTGGAAAGATTATGATGACGAAACTTGCGATATTTTATCTCATAGCGGAGAAACACGTCATTCAACAATCACTCCGATTGCTCGGAAAATTGGTGATTTGTATCAATTAAATTTAATTTTAAGAAATAACAGAACTTCCGAAAAATATCCTGATGGCATTTTCCACGCTCATCCAGAATATTTCCATATCAAACAAGAAGGTATCGGCTTAATTGAAGCAATGGGATTATTTATTTTACCTCCGCGTTTAAAAAGAGAAATGGGCTATGTTGAAGAAGTTTTAACTTCTGATAATAGCTTAGAAAGTTTCTTAGAAAAATATTCGGATTTAGTTAAGCATGCAGAGATGGTTAAAGAATTAAGAGTTAAGGCTCAGAAAAAGTTATCAACTGTTGAAGCTAAAGAATATATTGATGAATATTTAGCAGAGACTTGCAGAAATATTTTAATGAATACTGCGGTCTTCAAAGATGATGAAAACGGCAGAGCCGGAATCGATAGATTCATGAAAAAAGTAGGTGAATAAAATGGAAGAAAGATTAGAAAAATTACAACGTAAATTTAAAGAGAGATTTTCAGTTGCTGCTACGGATGTATTTTCTTCTCCTGGCAGAATTGAATTATTAGGCAATCATACCGACCATAATAACGGCAAGGTTCTCGTCTCGTCAGTTAACGTCAATATTCTCGCGGTTACAAAGAAAAATCCATCTGAAATTATCTTCATTTCAGAAGGTTATAAAGAAATGCATGTTAAGCTTGATGAAGTTGAATATGATCCAAAAGAAGATGGAACATCTTTAGCCTTAATCAAAGGTACGGTTAAGAAGATGAAGGATCTTGGATATACTGTCGATGGATTCCTCTGCTATTGCGATTCAACAATTTTTAAAGGTGCTGGCGTTTCTTCTTCGGCAGCCTTTGAAGTCTTAGTCGCTAAAATCATTTCTTATTACTATAATGATGATAAAATTGCTCCGTTTATCTTAGCTACTATCGGTCAATTTGCTGAATCAGTTTACTTTAATAAGCCATGCGGATTACTTGATCAATCAGGTATTGCTTTAGGCGGAGTTAATTATATCGATTTTAAAGATACAACCAATCCGTTTATTAACCATCTAGAAACAGAAATTCCAGGTTATCAATTTATTTTAATTAATACTGGAGATGATCATACTAAGTTAACGTCTTGCTATGCAGCGATAAAAGATGAAATGGCTGATGTTTCCCATTTCTTTAATAAAAAGGTTCTTCGTGAAGTTGACGAAGAAGAGTTCTATAAGCATGAAAAAGAAATTATTGCTGCGACTAGTGAAAGAGCATTTCTCCGCGCGAAGCATTATTTTGAAGAAAATAAACGCGTAGAAAAAGCTTATAATGCTTTAAAAGAAAAAGATTTTGTCACTTTCTTAGAAATGATGAATGCATCAGGTAAATCTTCTTATTATCAACTTCAAAACTGCTATGTCTCTAGTGAAGATGAGAAGCTTCCTTCAGCTCTTCGCTATACTAGAGAGCTTGATGAACAAGCTTATATCCGCGTTCATGGAGGTGGATTTGCTGGGACAATGCTGATGGTAATTAGCAATGATAAAATACCTACTGATGTTCCAGTTTTAGAAAAGCATTTCGGAAAAGAAAATGTTATGCTTGTTTCCTTAGCTAAAGAAGGAACAATTCACGTTAAATCTTTATAAAAAATAATACCGCCTCGTGTAATTAACCCCAAAAGTTGGACTACGGGTAAAATCTAATTTTATATTAATTATAAATAGGATTGTTGTCTATATTGTATAGGTGATAATCCTTTTAATTTTGTTGTAATTCTACTTTTATTATA
>CALVKD010000064.1 GCA_944332525.1 uncultured Bacilli bacterium
AACTTGTCTTCTAATTTTAACTTCATAATAAAAACCCCTAAGTCTTTCCAATTTTACTTGGTCTAACTTATGGGGTTCACTCTAATTTGGCAGTTTTTTTATTAAACTTATACATCTATTGCATGTAATTATTTGATTTTTTTCATTAAAAAATTCTTTAATATTACCCCGTTTTTTTCAACATAATTTTCTTTTAAACTTTCATAATTTCTATTTAAAAAGAATAATTTTGCTGTAATAGACGCATATACAATTATATCTCCAGTTACTTTTTCTTCTAACAAATCACATAATTTTGTTGCTATATGTTGATTTTGAAATTCACTATGAACATATAAACAATCCAAATATCCATCTTGGTAAATATTACCAAACCCAATAATTTTATCATTCTCTACAGCAACAAGCGTATAGCTTTTGCTTAACGATAAATTCCATTTTGCTAAATCATACTGCTTCGGTGCCCATGCATCTAGCTGCTTTTGATTATAGTCTTTTTTATTTATAATATGAACCGTATCATAGAAAAGTTTTACTATTTCGATGAGATCGCGTTCTTCATATTTTCTTATTATCATCTTGCTTCCTCTTTATATTAAATTATATAACTTAAATAAACAATAAAAAAAGTCTAACATAATTAGACCTTAATACTAATAAATGTGTTTGGAAAACGCCTAAAATGCCCTCAAAATAGATAAGCGAACGCCTTTAATGCATACCTTTTCACTAATTTGTTTTATTAACGTATGGATATTTACGCGATTCAATTTCTAAATTGTTTAATAATATATGATTTAATAACAAATTATCTTTGCAAGAATAAACAAGCCAATCATAACAAAATCCAGGCATCATAATATAAACATCATCAAATATTCTTTTATCAATATAATCATTTTTTATCTTGGACATCAAAAAATCTAGTTTAGAGTTAAAAACAAATTCTGGGATATTTGAGTAAGCTTTCCTAATCCAAATATAAATTGGGATTGTTAACAAAACATTTAGTCTTTTATGATTGCAAAAATACTTTTTCTGGCTTTTTTTAAAACACGCATCCTCTATACATGAAATTGATATATCTTCTAATTTGTCGGTAGAAAATGTTCCCGTTCTTATTTTGTTTATATAATCAATACTTTTATTTTTATCTGAGGCTAATGTAAGTTCAATATATTTTCCATCTATGCAAATATCAGGTTCATCTTTTAACGGATCACCTTTTGAATAATGTTCAGCTTTTAAAGCACGCAATAAAAAATCAGCTTGAATTTTCTCGTTTACATCTTTTTTAAAAAAATCTTTTGGGAAAAAATAATCGAAATCTATTCTATTCATTATTTACCATCCTTTTTTATATGAAAATAATCTTTTAACAAAATAAAGCAAAACAAATAAGAATAATTAAAATTATCGCAAATGGAATTAGTAGCAAAATTCCTCGTCTAAACCAAATTTCCTTTTTTGTGCATATCATCGCATTAATTTTAATTTGACCATCAATGTCAATCTTTCTAATTGTTTCTTCTAATTTTTCCTTTTCAATTTTAGTTATGTCTAGATAATAATTTGCATACAATTTTCCATCGTCTTTTCTACGTCTAGGCAATATAACCATCACCATACAAAACATAACTGTAAGTGAAATTAAGAGAAACAATAAAAATAAAACTTTATATGCGATTCCTATTGAAGATTCGCTTTGCCAAACAGAAAGATTTGAATCTAACAAAAAGGAAGATGCTAATGCAAAGACCACACCAACAGCCGTTACTAAAATACTAGCTTTAGAATCAAAAGCATTAATCTGCGATAGAAGATTATTCAATATTTCTTTCTTTTCCACGGCTAATATCCAAACCTATCTTTTATCCAATTATCAAAATCTATTGTTATCATATTGCAACAATAAACATATTCATTCAATTTAGAAGACCATACTCTTTTAACATAATTGGAGTATTTATAACTTTTATTAGCATTAAAATCTTTGATATTTTCGTAAAAGCATGAGTTCATAACTATTACACCTATCCCATGTGTATTACCTTCATTTGAAAGTTTTGATGCATCAATTACCGCATCTCCAATCCAAATATTATCGTTGATTCCGGTCCCTTTTTTTCCAGCTTTAATGACAAGATCTTTTGAAGCTCCTAATCCAATACCAATTTCAAATGTTGGCCAGTCTTTCTTAAATAAAATTGTTTGAAACATTTCTTGAAATGTATTTATAAAGCATGCATCGCTCATGATAGACTTTAAATCTTGCGGAGGTTGAACTGAATAGATGGCGTAAACGCAATCTCCACGTATACCTATTTGAACATATTTTTCATTTTGCTTTAATATTCCGATTAGTTCACTAGTAAAAGCACGCATAATTCTTGCTACTTTTTCTGCATCGTTTTCTTTGAAATAATCTGTTGAATTCCTAATATCTATGAACATGGCTCCAACCCATGTTCTTACCCCATTTTCGTAAGTAAATCCATCCTCATCATTTGAAATCGAATCAACTTCTTCGATTTGTGTTTTAGAGTTTAAGATTTCTTCAATTCGCTTTCGTGATTCTTCATAATTAAAATTACTCATTTTTAAATATCCTCTTTTCAAAAATTATTCCTTTTTCTAAGTCGTTCAAATTGTAAATCGTATCAAAAACATCAAAGGTCTCTTCCAAGTTGTGCTTTGCTGAGTTCCATCCGGTTCCATCAGTAAACCAAACGAATGTGAAATTAGGAATATCCTTAGCTTCTAAAGCTAAAGTCTTATAACTTCTTGCGGTCTCATTTAACTTAGAACCGCCGCCACCATAAAAGTTACATTCGCAAGCATAGACCTGATTGTCTTTTATGAACACGAAATCAAAACGTTTTTCTGTCTTTCCGTTGTTGCTAATTTTGGAAAGATCTAAACCAAACATATTCTCAATATCGCTTTTATACATTTCTTTAAAATAAGTCACATCTTTTTGAAAACCAGCCTTAACTAAATAGGATTCAACAATGTCTTCCATGACATCTCCCGTTCTATTCTTCCTAGCGTTCGTGTCCATCCCTACTTCGACACCCATGACATAGTCAACGAGATTATTTATTAAATGATTAGAAATTAAATCAAATAGGCCAGTCTTCTCCATGAAGTCCGCATATTCTTCCGCTGAATAGTTTGGCTTATTGAAATTAAAAATCTTTTCATTTCCGATTTCAGTAACTTTAATTTCACTTTCTCTTTTAGCTAAAAGAATAGGAATAACTTTCAATATCTCTGGATATTTTTTATATAAATCTAAGAAATCATTTCTAATGTTCTTTGAGCCAATGAGACTATTGAGAATATTGAGCTCCAATTTTATAGAATCAGTATTCTTATAAACCTTTTTGAAATCAGTGTAATAATCATATGTTGCGATACTATCACGCATCGTCTTAAGCCATTCATTGAAATCTCTCATTTACTCATCTCCTCCCATTAAAACCAGCTGTCGAAACTATCTTAAAGATGTCGAAGTCCTCTTCAAGCAACTCATCAATTATGCTTCCAAACATGTATGCATCTGGTCTATTTGTCTTTTCCTGTGTAGATAGAAGTTCCATAAGAACATAAAGGAAATCGACATCATACTCGCCATATTCATTAAGCTTGTCATATTTTCCTAAGTTAATATGTTTTTCACCATCAATAATAAGTTTCTTAAGAGCCTCATAGTCATTATTGCTAAGCGGCTTAGCTCTGTTCCAGCATTCCTTGATGTCCTTTAAAAATTCTTTCGTTAGTTTTTCATTTGCCTGCATTTTCATCAGCGCATCAACGACCCAATGAATGTGTTTCGGGGTCCTAAGTCTCCCACTGTCCTTATTGTATTTCACGAGGATATCAAACTGGCTCAATATTCCTTGAAAGACGTATATCGTGTAGTTCTGTAAGACAAACTCGATGATTGCCTTCTTTTTGCCGTTGCTTATGAGTTTCTGTCCATGCCTAATTTCCATTTATGCTTTCCCCCAGTTTTTGAATTCTCTTCTTTGCTATCTCTAAATATTCTAAATGATTGTCTATTCCGATGTATTTTCTTTTTAATCTAAGAGCAGATACTCCTGTAGTACCGCTTCCATTAAAAGGATCTAGGATTAAGTCTTCTTCATTTGTAGAAGCTAAGATAATTCTTTCTAATAATGCTTCTGGCTTTTGCGTAGGATGCTTACCAAATTCTTTTTCTGCTTTTGAAGGCAGTCCTATTGTCCATACATCCTTCATCTGTTTTCCTCCATTTATTTGTTTTATCAAGGAGTAATTGAATGTATGTTTTCCTTTTTTATTTGGTGTAATCTGCTTTCTAGCCCAAAGGATGGTCTCCGTGCTGTTGGTAAAACATCTGCAGGCAAGATTAGGTGCTGGATTAGGTTTAACCCAAGTAATGTTGTTTATAAGAGAAAAGCCCTCAAGTTCGAGAGCGACTCCGATGCTATAGATGTTATGGAACGTCCCGCTTATCCATATGGTTCCATTATCCTTTAGGATTTTTTTGCAAAGCCTAATCCATTTTCTGCTGTATTTGATCTTCTCTTCTATAGTCAGTGTCGTATCCCAATCACCTTTATCGACGCACACCTGTTTCCCAGAATGACAGCTCACCCCACCACTTGAAAGGAAGTATGGCGGATCAGCGAATATCATGTCTATGGACTTCTCTTCAAACTTCTTTAATAACTGAAAACAGTCCCCTAAATATAGAGAACAATCTTCACTACTATAAAAACATTTAGATCTACCTATCATCGCTTAGTTATTTTCCTTAATAATTAGTGATGATTACTTCCTCTACATCGCCTCTGCCATCCGCTTTAGAGTTAATCATTCTCTTGGCGTTGACGACATGGATGTTGAAGCCTTTATACAATTCATTAATAAAAGCAGTGTTATGATTTGATAACATCACAAAAACACCCCTAGCGCTTAATTTCTTATAAAGCATAGCGAGCCTAATCTGCTCATCTTTTCCAAAATCATTCTTTGCATATGAGGTAAACGAGTTTTTGTTTTCTATCACGTCATAAGGTGGATCAAAATAAACAAAATCACCTGCAATTGCACTTTTTGTTGCCTCTTCAAAATCACCATTCAATATCGTTATATCGTTGTTTCTAAAATATTCTCTCAAAGAATCAAAATTCTCTTCATCGAAGGTTACGACTTTCTTCTTTCTTCCAGATGGAACATTGAAAAAGCCTTTAGAATTGACTCTATATAAACCATTGAAGCATGATTTGTTTAGATAAATCATTCTTGCAGCACGAACATAAATTGGTAATTTAAAGAATCCTTCTTCTTTATCCATCGATCTGATTTTGTAATAGTACTCCTCAGAGTGATTCGCCTCATGTCGTTTTAGTTCCTCTTTTAGAAGTATAATCGCCTCATCATCTTGGAAGCATTTATATGCACATATGAGTTCTGAATTGAAATCATTGATGGTTGCTTTAGCTGGTGCCAAATTTAGAAAAAAAGAACCACCACCGATAAATGGCTCAAAATAATTATTAAATTCGTTAGGCATAAAATTATGAAGTCGATCCAAAAGTTGGGTTTTCCCTCCTGCCCATTTGACAAACGGATGAAGCGTTTTTGTCTCGTCCAATAGCAAAGATGTCTTAATCTTAAGAGCTTGGCTTAGTCTCTCTATTGTATCAAGAGTGACATTAACTTTGCCCTGTTCTATCTTTGATATTTGAGGTCGATCGATTCCACAATAAAATGCCAGTTCATCTTGTGATAAACCTTGTTGAATTCTTAATTCTCTTACTTTGTTTCCAAATACTTGTTGAATCATTGTCATCACCATCAATCATTTTATCATTTTGGTGTATCAAACTCCACAAAATAAACAAAATTTAAACTTAATTAACGGAAAAACGAATAACCTCATGATGATAGGCAAAAGCAATTAAATATTTTTTCTTGCTGATAACTTATTTGTAGTGTTAGTAACTTCTTAAATCACGCCTAACCGTTTGAATATATTCTGTTGGAGGATTACTAGGAACATATTCATTTGGCCCATTTCCTGCTGTGTAGTTGCCAAATATTTCTCCCCAACCATTTTCATAATTTAAATATTCTTGAAAGTCGTTGTAGTGATTATAAGTATAAAAGACATATCTATCATCTAAGTTTGTTATTGGTTCGTTATCTAACATTGTAGATGGCGTGTCATCTGCATAAAAACGGGAATACACAATTCTTGCCGCACCGCGAGTAATTGTATAACCATCATTATAAATGCGATCAGGATATTCTGGATCACAGTCAGTCCCGGTCGTACCTATATCGATTTCATAATAGACTAAATCACCATCACAACCATAAATTCTAGGGAGAACCGGTTCATATGGATATATATCGATGTCACCTGAAAAATGCTTATGATTCCATCTCAAATACTCGCCCCAAACACTATCCATTGGAGAATCAGCATCAAGATCGTAATTGATTGGCACATTTCCAAAAGCATATACGTAGGCAGCAACATCTTCTAAAGAAACATACGCCCCAACTTTATATATCTCCTTAGATATTTTTCCTGTGGAATCTAAGACATAATATGTATCACCATCATCAGAATAAAGTTTGGATGAATTATGAATTAGTGAAGAGCCTTCTTTAGGTTGGCTAATCGCAACTGTTGGTTCTTGATCCTGCGGAGCAATATCACCAGAAATTAGATGGTGCTTTGTTCTTAAATAGGCATCTATCGCACTTTCTGCAGGAACATAGTTATCATAAAATTCATCTACATCGATATTTGCATATGGGTCCTCATCAACAACTGTTACTTCAACAATATTGCTCTTAACTCCAGAAATATTGCCTTGCAGTTCAAATGTTCCGGATTTTAAAGCCGTTACATTGTTAAATGTAAATTCAAAAGCATTATCATCGGTTAAACATTCAAGAATCAATTGTTTACTTGCATTAGTGGGCTTAGTTTCAATATCAAGAGTTATTGTCTCTCCGACAGCAAATATCTCGTATTCTGGTGAAAGAGTGACACTGTCAGGAACAACTCCTCCTCGACCCCAACTAACAGTCACCTCATTTGAAATGTGTTCTACTCCTTCATCATCTTTGCATTTTGCAACAAATGTAGAAGTTCCACCATCAATGCCTTGTATTCCAACAAAATAAAACTCTGTTTGATTATTAGCCCAAGCTTCTTCATAACCAGAAGCAACATAAATTTGTGTTCTTGAGTAATATTTGTCAGGATCGATATCAATTGTAAAAGTAAAAGTCTCAAGTAAACCCACCATCGTTTTATCAACAGATAGAGAAATCGTTACATCTTCTCCCACTGGATCAGGTGGAACAGGAGGAACATCGCTTTCTTTTACTTTTATAAGTATTGGTTGAGATATAAAATTGAGAAGTTTTCCGACAATAACTACTTCGCCAATTGACTTAGCCGTGAGCACATTGCCTTCAAAGGAAGCTATCTCACTGGAACTAATCATTTCGATAACAATATCATCTTCTAAATACTTGTATTGCAAATCGTCAATGTATCCATGTATCGTTGCGGTCTCGCCAACGTATAACTCATAAGTTGATGAATAAATTCCCCAACTTTCAATTGAAATTGAATTGTCTTCAACTATAACTTCTATTGAATCACTAGCGTCATCTCCATAAACGGCAATGTTTGAAGAGCCGACGCTGTTAGCAGTTATTTTTCCCTTATCATTGATATTTGCTACAGTCGGATTACTACTTACAAAATTAATCTCTCCTTTCACGTTATTGGCGCGATAAGAAAGATTTCGAACCTCCCCAATTTCCATAACCAAAGGATTCTCATCTAATATTTCGATTGTGGACTCTTCCGACGTATGAGTTGATTCCCCACAAGATGGCAAAGTAAATACAAGTGAAGATATCGTTATGACGGATAATATGAGTTTAAATAGTCTATTCATAATCAATTAACCAATTGTATACAAAGCCATATTGCAAATACTTATTCTTCCTTTATTATAAACGCCTACAGTAGGTGAATAATTGAAAACAATTTTGTCTTCGAAATCACAGTCTAAAGCAATATTAGGTTTACTATCAAATGAGTTAAAACTAACACTACTAATGGTTAGAAAAGTTGTAAGTAAGAACACTTTAATCATCTTTATGACTCCTTGATAAATTTATTTTATCATGTAAGCGATTTCAAAATCAAAATAAAGATAATTACGCAATATTTAATCAGCTTCAAAAAGGCAAAAATATATTTATTAAAATTTGATAACATTAGTCAAACATAAAATTTAAAAAAGTTTTATGTCCCTTCACTATACAAGAAGGAGGCTAATTCGGAAAAAAGCAAAAAATTTTTAAATCTTAATGAAAAATTAATATTGCTTTTATCACCTAGTAAGCGTAAATCAGTAATCTTTGGAAAAAAATAACCTACAATGACGAAACATTATAGGCAAATATCTACTGGTCGAAATGATGGGATTCGAACCCATGGTCTCTTGGTCCCGAACCAAGCGCTTTACCAAGCTAAGCTACATTTCGAATGTTTTGGTGGAAGTGAGGAGACTCGAACTCCCAAGCCGTTAGGCATTGGCTTCTGAGACCAACGCGTCTACCAGTTGCGCCACACTTCCGTCACTACATTATTAAAGACTTTTTTTGAATTTTTTTCAAGAAAAACAGGCCCTTTTAAATAAAAGGACCTGCTATGCTGAAGATTAAAATTTATTTATTCAATAAAGAATTATCCCGAATGACTTTGTCTTTAAGATATTCTGGAACTTGTTCGTAACATTCAAAGCTTCTAGTAAAGAATCCTGATCCCTGAGTTAACGCTCTTAATGAGGAAGCGTAATCTAAGATTTCAGCTTCTGGCACTAAAGCGATAATTTCTTGTCTACCACCTTCATCTTCTTCAAAAGATTGCACGCGGCCGCGACGCGAAGTTAAATCGCTTAAAACATTTCCAATAAATTCTTGATTAACTGATACTCTTACTCTAATGATTGGTTCCAAAATAATTGGATGACATTTTTCATAGGCGTTTTTGAAAGCTAAAATAGCTGCCATCTTAAATGCTAATTCATTAGAATCGACATCGTGATATTTTCCGTCTAATAATGTCGCTTTGACGTTGATAACTGGGAATCCTGCTAATAATCCTTGCTGAAGAGCTTCATAGAAACCTTTTTCAACAGCCGGGAAATATTGTTTAGGAACTGCGCCACCGAATACTTCTTCAGCAAAAGCTGTTCCTTCATAAGGTTCAAATCGCATCTTGACGACTCCGTAGAATCCTGAACCTCCGCTTTGCTTAATATATCGTCCATCGCCTTCAGCTGCTTTAAGAATGCTTTCGCGGTAGACAATCTTTACATCAGCGTCGCTAACAGAAATCTTATATGTCGATTTTATTTTTCCTAAAAGATAATCAATATGGCTATTAGATAATCCGCCTAAAAGAAGTTGATGAGTTTCAACATTTCTTCTGATATCTAAAGCTGGATCTTCAACTTTTAAGAAATCGAGAGCTTTCATCAATTTATTTTCATCATCTTTATCTTTAGTGACTAAAGCCCGATAGTAAACGGCGGTCGGAAGTTTAATTGTATCAAAGATTACCATGCGCTTATCATCGCATAAAGTCATTCCGTTTCTAAGCTCGTCAATTCTACCTAAAGCGATGATATCCCCAGCTCCGGCTTCATCAATATTGACTTTATTTTTACCTGACAAACGATACATTGAAGTGATTTTGACTTTTTTACCCAAATTAGAAATCATCACTTCATCGCCGACTTTTAACTTACCAGAAGTAATTTTAATATATGAAAGATATCCCGAGAATTGATCATAAGTGACTTTAAAGGCATACGCGGAAAAATAATCATCTAAAACGGTAGGTATTTCAACATTATTTCCCGCATCATCTTTAGCTAAATACGGCTTAAGATCATTAGGACGCGGCAGATAATCAATCGCCATTGATAACAATGTATGAATACCGATATTCTTCAACGCGCATCCGACTAAAACCGGCATCAACTCTCCGTTAAGAACGCCAGTTCGCAAACCACGAGAAATTTCTTCATGGGTTAACGGTTCATCAGAGAAAAACTTTTCTAATAGTTCTTCGTCAGTCGTGGCCACGGCTTCACAGATTGTATTATGGAGTTCAAAAACCTTTAACTTCTTATCTTCATAAATTTCTGCATCGACGCATTCTTTTCCATTATAAATTCGCGCTTTCAGTTCAACGACATTAACAAATCCATCAAATTTATTCTCATGTCCAAGCGGATAAGAGAAAGGAACAGCTTCTTTCCCTAATTTTTCTCTAATGTCGGTTAATACTTTTTCAAAATCGACATCGCTCTTATCCATTTTATTAACATAGATAATCGTCGGAATATTTCTTTTCTTCAGCATTTGATAATGACGGATTGTTCCAACTTGAACTGAAGATGAGGCATCAATAACTAAAATTGCCCCCTTAACCATTTTAATTGAAGAGATGGCCTCAGTAACGAAATCATCATTACCCGGAACATCAAGCAAATTAATCTCAGTTCCTTGATATGAGAAAGAAATAACCGCTGTAGAAACCGAAGATAGTCTTTTAATTTCCTCCGGCAAGAAATCCGATAAAGTATTCTTTTTTTCAATAGAACCTTTTTCGCCTAATTCGTTAGCGATTTGATACATCGCTTCCACTAACGAGGTCTTGCCGGAGCCTTGATGGCCCAAAACGACAATATTTCTGATTTTTTCGGGATTAACAATCATATTAAACTCCTTCTAATAAATTATGCATGTAACCGCTTACTTGTAACTATATTGTAACACGTTTTTTAATAATTAAAAGAAAGAAATTTTTATCTTATCTCCATTGCTCTATCAATTTTTCTAAACTAATGATATTATAAATGCTATAGAGGATATACGAAATGGAAAGAAAACTTAAGATTTTATCATATCTTACCTTAATTTTCACAGCGCTGATCGGTTTAGGGGAAATACTCACTTATGTCATACTCGATGATATCGATTTGGCCTCAATTATGATTTTTGCTTTAGTTATTTCTTTCACTTTCAGCCTTCTATTTTTCTTCCATAAAAATCCTTATTTTATCATTGGAACAATTTTACCTTATTTAATATTATCTATTATCTATCTCAGCATTGGATATGGTCATAAAGCTCATTGGATTTTCTATATCTATGACGTGGGAATTGCTATTCTCTTAATAATTCTCGCTATTGGATTAGTGTTTTATTATCAAGATAAAAAGAAACATAATTAAAAATACCGCCTCGATGTAATTAACCCCAAAAGTTGGACCGAGTAACATCGGAAAAGCTGAAGGGGTTTTTTATATGAAACTAAGTTTAAAAGACAAAAAAGAAATAATTAGATTATATTGTGAAGAGGGATTAGG
>CALVKD010000065.1 GCA_944332525.1 uncultured Bacilli bacterium
ATTACATCAATTATTATAATTACGAACGTCCAATGTACTGTCTTAAATACAAAACCCCACATCAGTATAAAACTGACATGGGGTATTGATGCTTTTTTAAACTGTCTACTTTTTGTTGACTAGTTCAATAAGACCTGTTTTTTTTAATCCATTTTTACGATAAAAGCAATAACCAAATCATCGTCATGTGATAAAGAAACTTTTATCTCTGGATGATTTAAGCAATATAATTTGCCTTTCTCATCATGCAGAAATTGATATTTTAAATAATGCTCATCTTGACTAGCTTTAAACAGAGCTTCCTTTAAAGCAAAATGACTTGCTAAATAAGTTATCTTTTTTTCATCCTCTAAACAAAGATATTCTTTTAACTCACTTTCTCCGAGGATTCTATGGACAAAATGCTCATCTTTATCAGCAAAACGGCTTATTTTAGTTATATCAACCCCAATATCCATTATTTACCTCCGATGCGCATTCTTAAGGAATTAAGAACCGCTAAAAGCATCACGCCGACATCAGCAAAGACAGCAATGGATAAAGGAATAATATTTAAGACTCCTAAAACCATAAAGACAATCTTTAAGAAAATTGAACCGATAATATTTTGATAGACGATCTGACAGGTTTTCTTAGCTAACTTTTTGCTTTTTACTAGTCCGCGTAAATCATCTTTAATTAAGACCACATCACTAGCTTCAATCGCGGCATCTGAACCGAGTTTACCCATTGAAACCGCAATATTGGATTCCAGCATAACCGGTGCATCATTAATGCCGTCACCGACATAAAGTAAGACGCCTTCTTTTCTTAAATCTTTCGCGGCTAAGAGTTTACCATCTGGAAGCAATCCACCTTTAACTTCATCAAGATGTAATTCTTTAGCGACTTTTTCACCTCTTAAAGGATTATCGCCAGTTAACATTACTAGTTTTTTAACTCCGAGAGCCTTCAACTCATCCATAACCGCGGCAGCTTCTTTTTTCACCTCATCATCAATTTCTACATAACCGAGATATTTATTATCTTCGCTAACATAGATAACTGTTGATAAGGAATCTAATTTTTCAAAATTAATGATGTCTTTCATCATTTTTTCATTACCGAGTTGATAATGACGTCCTTGATAATCGCCTTCAATACCTAAGCCAGCGATTTCTTTAACATTTGTTACTAATATATTTTGATCATATTTATCAAAAGCCCGAGCAATCGGATGGTTAGAATTCTTTTCAATAGCCGCGGCGATTTGTAAAATATTTTCATCGAGATTATGTTTAATAATCGTGAATTCACCTTTAGTTAAAGTTCCAGTTTTATCAAAGGCATAGATATCCGCTTTAGATAAGTTATCAAGATAAGTCGCACCTTTGATTAAAATTCCGTTTTTAGCAGAAACACCAATGCCGTTAAAATAAGTTAACGGAACAGAAATGATTAACGCGCATGGGCAAGAAATAACCAGCATCGTTAACGCGCGGTAGATAAATGATGAATAATTTTCTGCATAATTACCTTGCTGGACTAATGAAACAATTAATGGAACAATTAATCCCAAAACGAGAGCTAGGCAAACAACGATAGGTGTATAATAACGCGCGAATTTTGTAATAAACTTTTCTGGAGCTGCCTTAACCGCGGAAGAATCTTCAACTAAGGAGAGAATCTTTGCTACGGAAGAATCGTGATATTCTTTCTTAACTGTCGCTTTAACAGTTTTAGATAAGTTAATGAATCCACCTAAAACCTCATCGCCTTCCTTTAAATCGCGAGGCATAGCTTCACCGGTTAACGATTTAGTATCAAAGGATGTTTCACCTTCGCTTAACAGGCAGTCAGTAGGAACTTTTTCACCGTTTTTAATTACGATAGTATCGCCGATTTTTAATTCTTCTGGAGCAATTTCTTTAATCTTACCATCGACGTAGAGATTAGCTTTTGTTGATTTTAAGTCCATTAAAGAAGAGATTTCATTACGCGAAGAATTAACCGCGATATCTTGGAGAAGTTCACCGATTTGATAAAGGAGCATAACGGCCGCGCCTTCTTCAAATTGACTGATACACATCGCTCCAATTGATGCTAAAGTCATTAAAAAGTTTTCATCAAAGATATGGCCTTTAGCAAGATTCTTTACCGTATTAATTAAAACTGGATAGCCGACGATAAAGAAGCAGAGCAAATAGAAAATCATCGAAATATACCAAAGATTGTCACTTAAAGTATATTCCATAACAATTCCGATTATAAATAAGATAGTAGCAACAGCAATCAAGATAATATTTCTTTGTCTCTTACTAATTTTTTTCTTAGTTTGGTTATCTTCAACGACCTTAACTTCTTCAAAATGATTAATATGATTTTTAATATCATCAAGAGAAGCTTCATTATTTAAATCAAGGCTAATTTCTTGCTTTAAAAAGTTGACGTTGCAGCTATCGACTCCGTTTAATTTACTTAATTCATCCTGAAGCTCTAACGCGCAGGAGGCGCAGTCAATATTCTTAACTTTAATTAAGGTTTTCTTGCTAGGCAGTTTACAGATTTTAACTTCTTCAAAGCCATTAATCGTCTTTTCGATTTCTTCTATCGAAGCTTCGATAGAAATATTTAATTTAACTTTTTGCTTAATAAAATTAACCTCAGATTTAATCACGCCTTTCAGTTTTTTTAATTCACCATTGAGCTCTTCTGCGCAAGAAGCGCAGTCGAGATTTTCAATTTTATAGACGATTTCTTTAAAGCTTTTAACTTGGCATTCTTCGAAATTGTTGATGATATCATAAATCGGCAATAAATCCCCGTCGTAATCAACAACAACTTTTTGATTCATAAAACTGACGTCGCAAGAATTAACATCCTTAACTTTTCTAATTTCTTCCGCTAATTCTTCCGCGCAGGCAGCACAGTCTAACCCAGTTATTTCAATTTCCCTTTTCATAACTATTCCTCCACGTGTTCTTTTACTAAATTAAGAATTTCCATAATATGATCATCATAAAGATAATAGACAATATTCTGTCCGTCTCTCCGCGATTTAATAATATGATTATCTTTCAAGATTCTTAATTGATGTGAAACTGCCGATTGATTAGATTTAACAGCTTCAACGATATGAAAGACGCATAATTCACCATAGCTTAAGGCTAAAACTATTTTCATTCTTGATGGTTCACCTAGAATTTTTAAAATATTAGCCATGTTGGCGATTGTTTCTTCTTTATATTCGCTTTGAAACTTTTTAATATTCTCACCATGCTTGCAAGCAGATTCAAATGTATCTTCCATATTTGCCTCCGATATATGAATACTTGTTCATATCTACATATATAATAGACCTATCAATTTTTTTTGCAAGCATTTTTTTATTTTTTTATATTGATATGCTAGAATTAAAAAAGAGGTGAATAACATGTTCAAAAAGAAAACTAAAGAGCACTTTACGTTTCAAGACATAAAAAAGGTCAATAGCGAATTAGTCGCTCTTTATAAAGAATTAAAAAAGGAAGCTAAAGGCAAGAAAGATAATACCGCTCTTGAAGCTCTTGCCAAACTCGATTTTGATATTGATTATAAATCCGTTCTTTATTCTTCATTAAGTGAAAATGAAATTGATGATATCTATAATCTAACTTCATTAATGAAAAACGCCTTATTCGACGCTCAAGAATTAATGCGGAAAGGCACATCATACGGAGTCAGCTTAGCTCTTAACCGCGTCGAAGGGATGTTAAAAGACAGAAGAGTTGGCAAATCACCATTATTTGTCAAAACATATCAAGAATTTGAAGAAGGTTTATTCACCATTATTAAATTAAGAGAATTAGCTTATGGAGAAATTAACGCTCTTAAAGATAAAGAAGATCAAATCACTAAAACTGCGTTAACAGAAAAAGATCCAACTATGCGCATCCGTTATTTCGAGGATATGAAAGTCATCGAAAAAGATATTTTACGTTTAGAAAACGAAGCCCATTCCTATGATACGATGCAGATGGTTCTCCATAACGAAGAGACTCTTAAAAAAGTATTCAAAGAATATCAAGTCAAAGATAGCGAAGTGGCCGCTTTAGAAGATTTTGAAAATATTGTCACTAAATATGAAAGAAGGTAATTTATGCATATCAGCGTTGAAAAGAAACAAACAGTTAAAGGTGAAATTCATTTAATCACTATCCAAAACGAAAAGAATTTTGAAGTCTGCTTCACCGATTATGGAGCCGCGGTTTATTATATCGCCTATCCAGATAAAAAAGGTGAAATGGGCAAAGTTACCACCGCGTTAAAAGATTTAAACGATTTTATCACTAACGGCAATAACTACGGAAAAGTCATCGGTCCAGTCGCCATCAGAATTAAAGATGCCGAAGCAACAATTGACGGAACGACTTATCATTTTGAAAAGAATGAAGCTAATAACAACCTCCATTCCGGCTCAGCAAACTTCGGTAA
Organism: uncultured Bacilli bacterium; assembly: GCA_944332525.1. Lineage (GTDB taxonomy): Bacteria > Bacillota_I > Bacilli_A > RFN20 > CAG-449 > CALVJO01. Next base: position 4,453 of record CALVKD010000065.1, read on the forward strand.
TCATCTCTTTGCCTTTTCTATCTCAGCTAATGAAAGAAAGGTTGATTTAACTTTTACTCATGAAAAGAAGGATATGGAAGGTGGCTTCCCAGGTAATGTTAAAGCCAAAGTTGTCTACACCATCTATGAAAACAAAAAAGAATTAAATATTAAATTCTCGGCAAAAACCGATAAACCAACTTTAGTCAACATGACTAGCCATATCTACTTCAATCTCAACGGAGGTATTAAGCCAGTTAACGAACAAATCTTAAAAATTAACGCTAGCAAAGTTTCAACCTTTGATAATCACTTAATCATCCAAAGCTTTGATCCGGTTAATGATCTTCTTGATTTCCGCGAAGGTAAAAAAGTTAAAGAAGCTATCACTTCACCAACCTTATTAAATCACCGCGCACATGGCTTAGATCATATCTTCTTACTTGATAATGTCGATAAAACTAAACCAGCTGCTTCCTTAACCAATCCAGAAAACGGCAGAAAGGTTACTGTCTATACTTCTTCTCCAGCTGTTGTCTGCTATTCCGATAACTTCCCAACTCATTTAACTAATCTCGCATTAATTCCAGAAGAGATCAATAACGGCTTAACCTTTGAAACCATCACCCCGAATTTCCATCTCGAAGACGTTACCTTAAGACCTGATCAAACCTATACTTCATTTGTGAAATATAAGTTTAATTAATTATGAAAGACAAGAAAAAGAATCAATTAACTAAGGTCAATAAGGTAAATTCTGATAATGGCTTCAAAGAAAGTTCAATTATCAGAAAAACCAATCATCGTTTTCTAACTCTTTTATTTCTCGCCTCGATAGTCATTATCTTAATCTTTCTCATCGCTGCGATTATTGATATTTATCAATTCGGTTACTCGCTTCATCCCTATGTCGGATACGCTTTACTAGCTATTATCATCTTGCTTTTATTAATCTTCGTCATCAGACCGATTTGTCAGGCTTTAATGACACCTTGCTTTACTTTAGATATAACTAAGCAAGACAAGAAAAAAGTTAATAACATCAACTACCGAAAATTAAAAAAGGTCGCAAAAAATTTGCTTGATAATGATAACATTTCTCAAGAGAGCAAAGACAAAATTACTGAAGCTTTAAAAGGTGACCGTAAAAAATTATCTGCGACATTAAAAGATATTTATCAGCATGAAATCAAAGGCGATATCACTAAATTAACTATCCGCCGTTCCGCGGAAACTTTAATTGCTACAGCCATCTCGCAAAACAATAAATTCGATGCTTTAACCACGATTGTCTTAAATATTCGCTTAATTATGCAAATCGTTGTTAGATGCGGTTATCATCCAACTTATCCGCAGCTAGCTAAGTTAATTATCAAAGTTATGCGCAACGCTTTAATCGCTTATACCTTGCAGTCTTTGCATATTGAAGACATCATTGTCGGGGGCATTAACAAATTAGTGAAAGGTGCTTTAACTATCATCCCCGGCATAAATGAAATCGCTAAAAGTTTAACCCAAGGCGCGGCCAATGCCTTATTAACTTTAAGAATCGGCATTCTAACTAGAAAATATCTCTACCAAGAATATTCTCTGCAAGAAGAAATCAATAATTCTCTTGATGAAGAACTTTTAAAGAGTTCTGTGGAAGAAGCCGATAAGGATATTGACATCGTACTTAACGAATGCAAAAAAGCTAAAGCCTAAACTGCTAGAAATAGCAGTTTTTTTCATAGATGATTTATCAAATTAAATGCAACACATAAGAAAAGACCCATATTCGATTCTATGTTAATATGTAAGTGACCAAACAAACATTTAACGGAGGAATCTATATGAGTCATATACATCTTACCATA
>CALVKD010000066.1 GCA_944332525.1 uncultured Bacilli bacterium
ATTTAACTGGTCGTCAAAATTGGAATTACGTTAAAACAATAAATGCTAATATTACAGGAGATATTCCACAAAATGATATTGAAATTTTAAAATCTATTTTTAATAATGGGACCACAATATGGCACAATGCTAGTACTTTTTTAGACTACAGTCAGTCTAACAATATTATATAGAAAGGAGAAAAAATATGTTTGGACAAATTGAAATGCAAATGATTAATAATAAAAATAGTTATTTACATTTTTACGATAAAATTAGTATGATAGCCAAGTCACTTTTTACGTGGAAAGGGCTTGATGAAGCTGGTGGCAATTCTAGATTTTTAGAAAAAGTATTGTATGAAGATGGTGTTGCTTGCATTGTTAAAGATGATAAATTAGGAATTTTATCCTTGCGAGCGATACCGTCGGCAACGCTTAATAATTATGAACTTCCGACAGAAATTGAAGCTTATAGTTTAAATTATCACAAAAATTATAGTATTAATGATAATAATTGTGTTTTCATTTTAAATAATGAGAACATGACGCCAACTATTTGGCTTGCGTTATATTATTCTAAAAAATTATGGAATATAGACCAAATTATCGACGTTAATACAAACGCTCAAAAAACACCAATTTTAATCGTCGGTAATAAAAAGCAAGAATTGACTTTAAGAAATTTATATATGCAATATGACGGAAACGTACCAGCTATTTTTGGTAACAAAGATACGGATATAACAAACGCTTTAAGTGTTTTAAAAACGGATGCGCCATTTATGGGTGACAAATTAGTAGAACTAAAATATGAAATTTTAACAGAATGTCTAACTTTTTTGGGGATTAAATCAACTATCAATCCCTTTAAAAAAGAAAGGATGGTTACAAACGAAGTCGATTATAACAAAGATTTAGTTAATTTCATTTTAAATTGTTATTATAAAACTAGAAAAAAAGCTTGTGAAGAAATCAATAAAAAAATGGACTTAAATATTGAAATTGAAATAAATAAAGATATAGCTGATTTATATTTTTTAGATGAAAACGAAATTATGAATTATGATGGAGGTGATTTTGATGGCGAAATATACAACGACAATCAAAACGTTAATGGACAATAATTTTCATTTTGCTTTAGACGATTACCCTATTTTTGACGAAAACTATAGAAGCGTTTTAAATCAAAAAATATTAAATCATTATTACGTTCATGAAATTGGTTTTGAAACTGCCGAATTATTTAATTTTTTTCTTAGTACAAAAATGAATGAAATCATGCCACTTTATAACGTTTTATATGGGGAGCAACAAAAAATGTTACAAAGTGATTTATTTAAAAATGTGAATATGGAAGAATCTATGAACAGTGACAACACTACTACTTCTACTGTTGAAAATACTAGTGAATCAACAAGCAATAGCAATAGTAATGGTATTAATAAGCAACTTTATCAAGACACTCCACAAGGAAAAATTTATCAAGGAAAGCTTGACAATGGAAACTGGGCTACAAATTATACAAGAAATGATAGCGAAAATGAGATAAATGATTCATCAAATTCTACATCAAATCAAAAAAATGATATGAGTTCAAATTATAATTATATTAAAAAAATAATTGGAAATAATGGAAATATGTATAACATTGATATTTTAGAAAGAATCAAAAATAATTTAATGAATATTGATATGCTAATTATTGAAGAATTAAATGAATTATTCATGAAAATATGGTAAAATGGTATTAGAAAGGAATGATAAAAATGGAACTAAAACCTGTAGAAAATTTACAGACAACTGGAATTTTTACAAAAAGAATTTGCAAGGTAATACCTCTAGTTTTTGATAATTCATTAAGCTACTATGAAGTATTATGTGCTTTAACAGATTACTTAGAAAATGAAGTAATACCGACAGTAAACAATAATGGTGAAGCAGTCGAAGAATTACAAGGTTTATATGTTGAATTAAAAAATTACGTGGATAATTATTTTGCAAATTTAGATGTGCAACAAGAAATTAATAACAAACTTGATGAAATGGCAGAAAGTGGACAACTTGAAGAGATTATAATAAACTATTTCAAAAATTTAAATGTAACATACTCACAATTTGGTGCTAAAGGTGACGGTGTTACAGATGATTTTGAAGCAATTAAAAACACACACTTGTATGCTAATGAAAACAATATTGCCGTAATTGGAGAACCAAACAAAACTTATTATGTAAAGAATATTGAAAGTACAATACCCATTGAAACAAATACTAATTGGAATCATTGTAATTTTATAATAGATGATAGAGATTTACCAAAAAATATCCCTCTTTTCAATATTAAAAGTAAAAAAGAAAGCATTGACTTAACTGGTTCAATTTTAAATTTAAAAAAAGGTGACACTAAAACCACTATTGTAGGAAAAGGAACCTTAATTCTTGACATAATAAATTCTAATAAAAAAGATTATATAAGAAAAGGAGTAAATAAAGATAATGGAAGTGACAGAGAAGAAATTGTTAGAGTTAATAATAATGGATATATATTAGATGAGATATTTTTCGATTTTGATGAAATTACAAAAATAACTGGGTATCCAATAGATGAAGATTCATTATTTGTAAAAAATGGTAATTTTAAAACAATAGCTAATACATTA
>CALVKD010000067.1 GCA_944332525.1 uncultured Bacilli bacterium
GTATATTTTGCTTTCCTTCCCATATTAAAATCCTCCTAAAGTAGAGAATTAATTTTTCGCCTTATCCCCTAGGGGATATATTGCTTTTAATTATTTTCTTTGTCTACTTTAGAAGGATCATATCAAACAATATCAGCAGTTTTTATTTTCTAAAATAACGCTTCTAAAATTTTTGGTATGAAGTTTATCTCATATAACATTTTGGAAATAGACCAAACTGAATCATCATTAAGATACATCATTTCTGAAAGCTTTGTTCCGACATCACCAGAGACTGATGAGATAAGCTGAATGACATAACAGGCGACAAAACAGATTAATAAACCAATCGCTAAGCCAAGTACTCCTCCGAGTAAATGATTAATCAAACCGACAATAGGCAGTTTATTAATATTCTTAACCAGTTTACCAAGAAGCATAAAGATGATTAAGAAAACTATCCATAAAACGACAAATGAGATAGCAATCCAAGCGTATGTATTGAGAGATGAAGCCAACGCTTCACCTATTGATAATTCACTTGTTCCCATCGATGCGATTAATTCTGTTAAAGGTTTAGCAAGCAAATCTGGAATTTTTAAAGTTTCAAGAGCCGAAGCTATTCCTTCTTCAGTCATCGGTAAAGTTGCCGCATTACCAAGACTAGAATTAATCCATTCAAATATCGGATTATAGGTATTTGCCCCTAATGTTGTCGAAGCAAGTGCAGTTCCAACCGGTTTAGCTAATAATATAGCTAATATGATTGAACCTAATCCTGCGCATAAAGAGACAAGAGAAGAAGCAAACCCTTTAACTGTATAGACAATTAAGCAAAGGATAATGACGACAATAAATCCAATCGAGATATAGTCAAATCCAATACTCTGACCGGATTGAGGAAATATTGCCAGAATATTAAACATAATAATCACCTCCAAATTGCTTTCATTTTAGCAACTGAAGAACAATAATACCACCTAAAAAGAATAATTAACTATAATAACTAACCTTATTTAGATTTATTCAGCTGAATATCCAGCGTTTTTAACCGCATCAATTAATGTTTCACGATTTAATTCATGGCCTTTAACAATAGCGTTTTTATTTTCTAAGCTAACTGTAACTTCAGTTACGCCTGGCACATTTTTTAAAGCATCAGTAACATGCTTTCTGCAATGTTCACACATCATTCCATCAACTTTTAAAACTATTTCTTCCATCTGTTTTTCCTCCTTAATTTCTACTTTTTCAACAGATTCTAATTGATTCTTTTTCACTTTAAATAAATTAATCGTTAAAGCATTTAATACTACGAATACAGATGAAAGTGACATCGCTAATGCTCCAATCATCGGGCTTAATTTAATTTGATAAGAAGGATAGAATACACCCGACGCTAAAACTACACCAATGCAGTTATAGAAGAAAGCCCAAAAAAGACCTAGTTTAATCGTGTTAATAACCCTTTTAGAAAGAGAAATAACGTTTCTCACATCAAGTAAATCATTTCTTAATAAAACAATATCGGCAGATTCCATTGCTATATCACTACCTCCACCTAAAGCAATTCCTAAATCAGCGCTAGTTAAAGCTAAAGCATCATTAACCCCATCACCAACCATCGCTACTAATTGCTTATCGTCGCTTTTTAAAGATTGAACGACTTTTTGCTTATCTTGAGGTAATACATCAGAAATAACTTCGTCTATTCCAACTTCTTTAGCGATTGCCTCCGCAGTCTTTTTATTATCTCCAGTTAGCATTACAACTCTAATCCCAGCACTTCTAAGTTCGCGGACAGCATTAATTGAAGTTTCTTTTATTTTATCCTTAACTGCGATAACCCCAATAACTTCAGATTCGCTTAAAAAGATTAAAGGCGTTTTTCCTTCTTTAGCCAATTTATCTAGAATTTGCTCAAGCTTTTCAAATCCGAGATTAAGATCGGTAACTAATTTATAATTACCAGCGAAGAAAGCTTTATCACCGATATAAGCCTTTACCCCACGGCCATCAATTGAAGTAAAATTATGGGCTTCAGCACCGGTTATATTATTTTTTTGACAATAACTAATAATTGCTGAAGCTAAAGGATGCTCTGATTTATACTCAAGAGAATACGCTAAGGAAAGCACATCATACTCTTTGCTTAAAGAAATAACATCAACGACTTCTGGCTTTCCCTCAGTAATCGTACCAGTTTTGTCAAAGACAACTGTTTTGATTGAATGAGCTTTTTCTAATATTTCAGCATTTTTGATTAAAAGGCCATTTTCAGCACCTTTACCGGTACCGACCATAATCGCAACTGGTGTTGCTAATCCTAGAGCACATGGGCAAGCGATAACTAATACCGAGATCGCCATATTAAACGCTGTTTGGAAACCATAGCCTCCGATTAAGAAACCGATTAAAGAAGCCAAAGCAATTAAGATAATTACAGGAACGAAATAAAAGGAAATTTTATCCGCTAATTTTGAAATTGGAGCTTTTGAATTACTCGCCTCTTCAACCAATTTAATAATTGTATTAATGGAAGTATCTTCTCCAACTTTTGTCGCTTTAAATTTTATATATCCTGCCGTCAAAATTGTTGAAGAATAAACTTCGTCACCGTTTTTCTTTAAAACCGGAAGACTTTCACCGGTTATATTCGCTTGGTCAAAAGATCCAGATCCAGAAACAATAACACCATCAACCGGCACTTGATTTCCTTTTTTTACAATGACTATATCATTTAATTTTACTTCTTCAGCTTTTAAAGTTATTTCTTCCCCATCGCGTTCAACCACTGCTTCTTTCGGAGCTAAATCCATTAATTTTTCAATAGCTTTAGTTGTTCTCTTCTTGGATAATCCTTCCAAATATTTTCCAAGGCTAACTAGGGTTAAAATCATCACAGCTGATTCAAAGTATAAATTATGATAATACTCTTCAACCATCGCCATGTTATTATTGCCAATTCCATATCCAATCATATAAATTGCTACAATGCCATAGATTAATGCAGCAGCAGATCCTAAAGCGATTAAAGAATCCATATTAGGAGAAAGATGAAAAAGATTTCTAAAACCATTTATATAATATTTACGGTAGATATACACAACCGGTAATGACAACAATAATTGAGTAAACGCAAAAGGCAATGCATTATTCATCCCGTCCATAAAAGGAGGTAAAGGAAGATGAATCATATGGCCCATTGAGACATACATTAATAAAAGTAAAAAAATAAAAGCTGCGATTAAATCGCGTAAAGAATGATCTTTCGTATTTTTACTAATCACTTTTTCTTCAGGTATATAAGCCTTATATCCCGCTTTAGAAACTGCCTCTTCAATTTTATTGATGTTGCAAACATTTTCATCAAATTCAACATCCATCGTATTTGATAAAAGATTAACATTAACTTTACTCGTTCCATCAAGTTTTTCGACGGCTCTTTGAACATGGGATTGGCAAGAAGCACATGTCATCCCTTCGACATTAAATTGTTTTTTCATTATTGAAACCTCTTAAAAAGATCGACAAGCTCATCAGCGACTTCTTCATTTCCATTTTTTATTTTCTCAATGACGCAGCTATGAATATGATCATCAAGAATAGTATTAGCTAAACTTTTTATTGATTTATCAACTGCAGAAAGCTGAATCAATATATCGTCGCAGTAGCGATCCTCTTTAATCATGTTATCAATTCCATTTAATTGACCAATTAATCTCGAGATATGATTGCTAAGTTTCTTTTTTAAATCAGGAGTACGTTGTTTCATTTCCATGTTATCACCTCTTAATATACTATACCCCCGTATGGTATATATTACAAGTAGAAAATAAAAGGCATCAAATCGATGATGCCCTTAAAAAACTAACTATAAATTTTAGTCAAATATTGTAAACATTAAATTATTAATTATTTCTTCTAAATATTCCTGTCTTCCTGAAACTACTTCAATAGCTGGAAGATTTTCAGCATAATTTGCTAATTCTTCAAAGTTAGTCTTACCTTCGATAATTTTTTTGCCGATTCCATGATTGTAAGAAGCATATCTGTCTTCTATAAATTTTTCTATTCTTCCATCTTCAATCATTTTGAAAGCAATTCTTAATCCTAAAGCAAATGTATCCATGCCCGTGATATACGCTAGTAAAATGTCTTCCATCGTATTGGATTGTCTTCTAGTTTTAGCATCGAAATTCAAGCCGCCATTTTTAAATCCGCCTTCTTTTAGAACCTCATACATACAATATGCGGCATCATAGACATTACTTGGGAATTGATCAGTATCCCAGCCGAGTAACATATCACCTTGATTAGCATCAATTGATCCAAAAACACCATTAATTCTAGCGGTTCTTAATTCATGGTTGAAATCATGCATAGCCAAAGTAGCATGATTAGCTTCAATATTTAATTTGAAATCTTTGATAAGATCATATTTTCTTAAAAAATTGCAGCAAGTGGCAGCATCAAAATCATATTGATGTTTAGTTGGTTCTTTTGGTTTTGGTTCGATTAAATAATCGCCTTTATAGCCTTTTTCTCTGCCATAATCGCGGGCCATCTTTAAGAAGCGGGCAAGATTATCATTTTCTAAAGCCATATCTGTATTTAATAAAGTATCATAGCCTTCTCTTCCGCCCCAAAAGACATAACTTGTTCCGCCTAAATAAATATCAGCATCAATACAAGCTTTTACCTTCGCGGCAGCAACAGCAAAAACATCAGCAGATGGAGAAGTAGCCGCACCGGCCATAAAAACTTTATCGCCAAAATTATTCGCGGTATCCCATAAGAGTTTCTTATGGTGTTTATCTTGTAAAGTTTTTAAATATTTAACCATTTCTTGGAAGTTAGATAAAGTCTCTTTAAGCGTTTTTCCTTCTGGGGCGATATCGGCATCATGAAAGCAATAATAGTCAATTGATAGTTTATCCATTAACTCAAAAGCAACATCAGCTTTTTTCTTATAAATTGCCATTTTGTCGGTTTCACCAAAATCTTTATTCTCAGTTGGTCCACCAAACATATCATTTCCGCAATAACCCAATGTATGCCAATATGATAAGGCAAATTTTAGGTGATCGCGCATCTTTTTACCATGTATAATTTCATCAGGATTATAGTATTTAAAAGCAAATGGTTCTTTTGATTTTGGTCCTTCATAATTAATTTTTTCAATTTCACTATATTTTTTCATAACGTGCCTCCTTTTTATTTATCTAACGTATGAGAAATGATTGATTCTTTTAAATAGATGGAATTTTCCATTAAATATTCCACTTTTACATCGATATGCTTGTAAAGATAATCAATTAAAACATCTAAAGCTTTAACCCCTTGTGAATAAGGATGCTGAGCAATTACCGCTTGAATTAATCCATATTTTAATCCTCTTTCAGAATCTAAAGATTGATCAACAGTTATTACCTTTATTTTTTTCTGCGATTCATTGACAGCCTTTAATCCTCCATTAATACCTGCTCCTACAAAGCAGAGAAGATCGAGATTATTAGTGTTGATAAGTTCGCGCGTTAATTTATAAGATTCATCATCATTATCAAAATTTTCAGCCATATCATAAATCTTTATATTTTTATTGAGAACTCTCTTTAAAGAATTTAATCTTTGAGCTTGCCCTTTATGTTTTAAAGATCCAGCAATAATTCCTATTCGTGAATAGGACGGTAGCATTAAATTTATGAGATTTCCTAATAATGCGCCAGAATTATCATAATCACAACCAACAAAGCTAACTTTTGAAGAAATATTTAAATCTAAGGATAATGCGACTAATGGGATGTGCATCTCTTCTAGTACTTTTTCAATACTTTCATCCGCTAGGCATGAAATAATCATTCCTTCCGGATTTTCACTTTTAATATCACTTAGAGTTTGTAATACTTGATTTTGATTATAAATATCAACTTCTTTAAATATTAATTCTAAGTTATAAATACTATTTTTTTTAGAAGATGATAAAATTCCCCTTTTAGCCAAATTAAAATATGGATTGCTTTCTTTACCCAACAAAACAACAATTTTTCTTTTTTTACCAGTCAAAGCAAGAATTCTGCCGTTTTCATTAGGTGAATAATTGCATTCCTGAATAATCTGCCAGATTTTTTCTTCAAGAGTTTTATTAACTTTTCCGCGATGATGAATTACTCGATCGACAGTCCCTCTTGATGTATTAGCTAATTTTGCAATTTCTTTTATCGTCATATAACATTTGCCCGTGCACACTTAAATCGTAAAAAAAGCTCTTATCCAAGTCAATAAGAGCTCTTTAATTTATTATGCACACAATGCACACTATGAATGTTTAACCATTTCTGAAACTAAATATGGAATATTTTTTTCAAATGCTAATCCGTAACGAGGCTCAGTCCCCTCCTTTAAAGTTTCTTCAACGCTCATCGTCGCATAGTCAGAGGCTATTTTTATTGCATCAGCAAATTTCACTTGATGAATTATTAACGCAAGAAATGCCCCAAGAAAAACATCTCCAGCTCCGTGATAGGAACCCGCTACCGCATTTGACATACACTTAACTACCTTATCACCATCTAAATAAGCCGCGCCTAATTTATTATCCTCACGATAAGATGTAATAATTGGATGTGGACATATTTCCTTTAATTTTTTTAAAAGTTCATCAATGGTTATATCTTTCAATCCAACTAAATATTCCGCTTCTGTCAAATTCGGAACAGTGATATCGGCTTCAGATACTAATGATTTCATCGCTTTAATGAAATTTTCATCAAATCCGACATATAATTTACCATTATCTCCGCATGAAGGATCGCAAATATAAATGCCACTATCCTTTAAGAATTCTTTTTTTATTTGTTTTACTAGCTCAATTTGAGAAATATTAGCTAAATATCCAGAAACTATATAATCATATTTAATTCCTAACGATTTCCAATGTTTTAAAATTGATGGAAAATCTTCGGAAAGGTCACGAAATGTATACCCCGTAAAACCGCCTGTATGCGTCGATAAAATTGATGTTGGCAAAATATCAACAGTTTCACCGCCTAGCGACACTAAAGGTAACTCAACTGTTAAAGAGCATTTCCCAATGCATGAAATATCATTAATCAAAAGTATTCTCATTTTATTTGCTCCTATTCCTTAAATCTATTTTTTTACCTTCAGGATATTTTTTTAAATTTTTAGTAAGTTTCTCTTTAATAATTTCATCTTCATTCAAATGATAATGATCACAGAACATCTCGCAATAAATTAAAATATCTGCTAATTCTTCTTTGATATTTTCCAAGTGATCTTCTCTTTCTAAATCATCTTGACTCCATTGATAATTCTCTAAAAGTTCGCTAGCTTCTAAAGAGATAGAAATAGCTAAATCCTTACCATTATGAAACTTTGCAAAATCTCTATCATCGCGAAATTTTCTAATTAATTTTTTTGTTTCATCGAGCATAGATAAACTCCTTTAAAACAAATTATATATCAAATATAATACTATGTTAATAAACTTTAAAAGATGCTTTTAAATGTAAATAAGATGTAAATTAATGCTTAAAAAGTTGCATTATTCATAATTCTAACCTACTTTATTTTTAAAGGGGATTTAACTATGAAAAACGATAGTTCAAATAAGCTAACTAAAAGAGAATGGTGCTGGGTGATATATGACGTCGGCAATTCCGCATTCACCATGATAGCCTCATCTCTTTTTGCTTTATTTTTTGGTATCTTAACAGATGATGCCGGTATTGATGGAGTACTATCTGATTCTATTTGGGGATATGCTACATCAATAATCACTGTAATTGCTGTATTAGTAGGTCCGTTAATTGGCACACTTTCTGACTATAAAGGATTCAAAAGACCAATGTTTTTATTATTATCGGTATTAGGGGTACTTGGATGTATCGCTTTAGGTATTCCGATGAATTATATTTTATGGTTAATTATATTTGTAATCGCTAAGGTTTGCTATAATGGCGCTTTAATGATTTATGATTCTATGCTAGTAGATACCACTAGCGAAGAAAAAATGGATAAAGTTTCATCATATGGATACGCACTTGGATATATCGGAAGCTGCATACCATTTATAATTGGAGTTGTCATCGTAGCTTTTGGCTTTCAAAATTACAATACCGGCACACCATCAATGTCAGCTTCTTTAGCATGTCCATGGGGATATTTAATTTGTTTTGCTATCAACGCTCTTTGGTGGCTTGGTTTCACCCTTCCACTTTATTTTACTTATAAACAAAAATATTTTGTTCCGAAAGAAAAAAGCGTCGTAAAAAATTCTTATAAACGCTTATTTACAACATTCCGTTATGCTAAAAAAAATAGCGGCATCTTTTTATTTTTAATAGCTTTCTTCTGCTACATTGATGGAGTTTATTCAATCATTGAATTAGCTATGAAAGTATCTGAAAATCTCGGAGTAGATCAAGTTCAGGCTTTAATTGCTTTTATCGCTGTTCAATTCGTAGCTTTCCCTTCAGCTATTATTATGTCCAAATTAGCAAAAAAATACGGAAATGATAAAATGATAATTGCCTGCATTTGCGGATATTTATTAATTACTACTTTCGCTATATTTATCTCTGCTAACTGGATGTTTTGGGTTCTCGCCATTGGCGTTGGACTTTTCCAAGGTGGAATTCAATCTCTTTCTCGCAGTTATTTTGCACAAATTATTCCGCATAACAAATCCGGAGAGTTATTTTCACTTTACGATGCTTTTGGTAAAGGTGCATCCTTTTTAGGAACTGCTTTATTCTCAACAATTTCTTTAGCGACTAATAACACAAACTTAGGAATTATTCCACTTCCATGTTTAATCTTAGTCGGAGGAATATTATTCTTAATCGCAAGGAAAGTTAATATTTCAAAAAAAGAAGAAATCTCTAGCACAAATAGAGCATTAGAGATTTCTTCAAATGACGATAAGTTAGAAGAATCATCAGAAAATTAATGAATAGTATTTCATTTTATCCCCAACTTTGATTCCATCAAATTGGACATGATTTATTACATTTTCCAAAGTAAGCTTATCACCTCGATAAGCTTTTTCTATCGCTTCATGAAGAGAAATATAATATGTACCTGCATCATTCATAAGTTCATAAAAATTATGATTATTTATAATTTCATCACTAACACAGGAATGAGTATCTTTTTTATTAATGTTCAAAAAATCCTTATTTGGAATATCTTTCTTTAAAGGATGTGACATGGCATTAATAATCGATTTATTAAAAAGGGTTGAAAAAATTTTCTTTCTAATCCCCTTATGCGTGCTATTTATCGCATTAGTAATAAAGCGCATATCTTTTACAGCTTGATAAAATGTATCAATTTCTAAATATTTTTCACCCATTTTTTGACTAATAAAGAAATACATTTTAGAAATTGTTAAAAGATCTTCATCATTTAAATCAAGAATTGACTTATAATCAATCTTTTCTTGATAATGATCAGCAACTAAAACATCAATATACGTTTCCATTAATGAATGATAGTATGAGAAAGTTGAGGCACTTTCACCATCTTTTGTAACAAAACCTGTTTTATAAAAAATATACGGATGAGCAATTCTATCTAATGCATAGTGTTTAGCAAATCCAAGAATATAATGCATCAAACATTCCTGTTTTAACTTATCATCTTCTAATTTGAGATAATCTAACATTAAAGACAGAGTTGTAAAAGGGTCTTTTTCATGTAAATACGTTCCAAATTTTCGGATTTTCTTTCCGTTTTCTTCAAAAGGTCGAGTATATGCATAATAAAAAAGCGGATCTGGTCCTTGAGAACCTAGCAACTCTCTTTTATCTTCGCTAGGTGAATAGTGTTTACAAAAAAGATAATGTGTAACTAAACTTGGCATAACTATCTCCTTTATTTATATTGTTCTGGATCTCCGCCAGTGCGAACATTGATGTTCAAAGATTTCATCAACTTCATATCCTCTTCATCTAAAGAAAACTTCTCAACATTAAAATTTTCTTTAATATGAACAGGATTTTTAGATCTTGGTAAAACGACAAGACCGCGATCAATATGCCATCTTATAACAACTTGCGAAGGTGTAACACTATGTTTTTCAGCAATACGTTTTATGACTTCATTATCTAAAACATTATGTCTCGACCCACCTAAAGGGCTCCAAGATTCAACAATGATATTATTTTTCTTGCAATAATCCACCAACTCGTCATTACTAAACTGCGGATTCACTTCTATCTGATTTACCATCGGTAACATTAATCCTTGTTTTTTTATTTCTTCTAGATGGCGGATCAAAAAGTTAGAAACACCAATCGCACGGATTTTACCTTCATTATATAGTTCAATTAAGGTTTTATATGCTTCAATATATCCATCTACTGGCCAATGTAATAAATATAAATCAACATATTCTAACCCTAATTTTTTTAATGATGTCAAAAACGCTTCTTTCCCTTTTCTTGCAGTAATATCACTATTCCACATTTTTGTTGTAACAAATATCTGTTCGCGTGGAAGACCGCATTCTTTAATTGCTTTACCAACAGATTTTTCATTTCCATAAATTTTTGCTGTATCAATGTGGCGATATCCATCAGCAAGAGCTTCTAATACGGCATTATATGTCGTTTTTCCGCGCATCAATTGATAAACTCCAAATCCTATTTGCGGAATTTTTACATTATTATACATAGTTAATTCAAGCATATTTTTATACCTCTACTTTCTTAAATTATCTTATTTTTAAGCAATTAAAGCAATCGTAATAACTAAAGTTATTTAGAGAATTTCCTCAAATAATTTGACACTTAGAAATAATGCGTGATATATTCATTTTAAACAAAAGGGGGAGTTTTTTATATATGAGAAAAAAATCATTAATATTAGGAATATTATCAATTAGTTTATTAGCTGCTTGTGGTGGTACTTCGTCGTCAACATCCATCACATCGTCCACTTCAACAGAACCATCAATTGGTACATCTGCGCCAAGCACATCTACACCTTCAACTTCAGTTGACAATTCTGACAGATACGAAGCTTTAGCTAGCAAACTAACCAAATTTTCTGGAGTCTTTAAATTAGAAGGTACAGTTACTATCGAAATAAGCAATTCGTATCTTCCATCTCAATCTGAAACTTATAGTTATGGTATTGCGACCGAACATAACTTAGATGAAATTCATACCAAATTTGGAGATGATGAAAACGGTTATTCTGAATCTTATTATTATAAGGATGAAGATGGATTTGCAGCTTTCTATGATCTCGGACCTGATAATCAGGTTATCCAAGATGCTTTGCAAGCTCAATACGATTCAATTTTCAATGATGTATTTGATCGCGTAAATGCTTATTTCATTGAAAACTGCTCATACGTGGCTGCAGATGATTCTTCATTATCGCTTGACTTCTCAGTCGCAAATAAATATGCAGAAGATATCGCTGATTTTGCTGATAGTGTTCAATTAATGCTAACAGCCGGCTATTCTTTTGGTACAGTTACTGGTTTAACATTTGATTTTTCTGATACAGGTGTTAGTAAAATCACATTAAAAACAACTAGAGCTGATAGTGGATACTTATTAAAGAATACTATTGAATTCAATGTTACATATCCAGAAGAAGATTTAACTATCGACTACGCTCGTCCTACACCTTTACCTTTATCAACAGAGCAAGAAAAGCTTCAAACAATTCTTTCATCAATGAACGAAGGATATACCGCAGTTGTTACTGAATATGAAGCTACATCTTATCTATCTCAATCTTACATGCTTTCTGTAGATAAAGATGATGGGGTTATTATTCTCAGTTTCACGGTGGAAGAAGATGAAAATGGCGAAACTCAAATCAAATATAATGCACCTCAAGGATATGTCGTCGATGATGAAGGATATATCTACGAAGTTCTCGGTGCCGATAAAAACGGCAACTTTGTTAGAGACGATTTACCAGCAGAATCATCAACAACTGGTGAACCTATCACAATGGCAAGCGTCGCACCTGATTGGACATATCTCAACGCAGCATTCTATGAATATGGTGAAATCGGTAATGATACAGATGAAGAAACAATAAATGGATTTGCTACTGCATCACAATATGTTCCATACTTGATGCTTGCTAATTCTTATACTTCTTTAATGAATTCAGCTACTGGTTACCCAACTGTATATACTATGGATACTCTCTTCATCTTGCCGGATACAGATATTACAACAATTGAAATGATGCAGGCACAATCATCATATTATGGCGATATGATCCAATACAATTTCTTATCTATCGGTGATCAATCTACTAATCAAGACTCATTATTACCAATGATTAATTTTGATACTTGCATTCCTGCATCTGAAGCAGTTGTAGAATAAGAAAAGAATGAAATCTAGGTATTAATCCTAGATTTTTTTATTATCTTAAAATTATTTTTAATACAAAAAATTAATAAATATTACTATTTTTTTAACAAAAAGTATTGAAATGACAAAAAAAGCATGAAAAAATGAACGTAATAAAAAAGGGGGATAAATTGATATGAAATCTAAATCGTTTTCGCTTTTAGTATTGGCGGCGATTGGTTTGATGGTTTCTGCATGTGGAGGAACTAGCTCATCTACACCAACATCATCAATCACACCATCTACTACAACTTCGACTGCTGAACCTTCTGTTACAAGCTCGTCGAGTGCAACTTCTTCTGCCACTTCAAGTAACTCAACTGTAAGTACTTCTAGTGCTACTCCAGCAGAGGTTAATGGTATTTCTGTAACAAACAAAGCAGCATTTACTGGAATGAAAGTCGGTGCAGAAACAACTATTACTGTCGACTTTGATGTTACAGGCGAAGTAACTAACCGTGAGGTCACATTTGAATCAGAAGATGCTGCTATCGCTATAGTCGATAGGGCAGGTAAAGTTACCGCTAAAGCAATTGGATCAACAAGTATTATTGTAAGATCTGTCTTTGCACCTGAGGCAATTGATGTTGTCACCGTAACAGTTGTTCCTGAGGAAACAGTCCATGTAACTTCTGTTTCCGCATCAAGTGAGACTATTGCTTTAACTATTGATGAAACTCATCAATATGAAGCAACTGTTGCTCCAGAAAACGCTACTGATAAAACACTTGTTTATGCAAGTGATAACACCGCTGTAGCTACTATTTCCGATACAGGATTAATTACAGCTGTCGCTGAAGGTGAAACATACGTTCACGCTGTCAGTAAAGATGGTGGATTTACAACCACTACAAAAGTTGTCGTTTCTAAAGTTGCTGTTCCAGTAACTGGAATCACATTAATTGCACCTTCAACTTTAAAAGTTGGTGAATCAATTAAATTAGGCGCTACATTGGCTCCTGCTGATACTACTCAAACTGGCGTAGCTTACCAATTAGTATCTGGAGAAACCCTAGCAAATCTTGAAGGTGATATTCTTACCGGCGTTGGTGAAGGTATTGTTGGAGTAAAAGCTGTTTCAACTGTTGATAGTTCTGTCGAATCAGAAGTTGCTTATATCACAGTTAGTAAAACCTTAACTCCTTCTCAATTTGGTATTGGTGATACTAAATTTATTGGATCACAAGCTAAAGCAAATATTGCGAGTGTAACTTATGATGTTGCTGATACTAGCCATGTCGCTTTAGGAACAACAGTAACTGCAACAGTAACTTTCACTGAAAGTATGTCAAGTTATACTTTGGACTATTATTTATTCTATATAAACGGAAAAGGTTATGCTCTTACACCTGTTGAAGAAACAGCAGATACTAGTGGATGGTCAACTTACTATACCCAAGGTTCTGTAACATTCACAATGCCAGCTGGAGATGCAGAAATCGCTATTGCTTATAGTATGTCTTATGAATCCTATTCAGATGCTGGATTATCAATCATACTTCAAGAAAATGATGCAGGCATCAAAGTATATGGTACTCTCGACGAAATCATTTATAGTACTGCTTATATTTATGCAGAAGCTCCATTAGGAACTTTAATTGAAGCTTTCGAATATAGTACTGATGGTAAAAACTGGACACAAACCACAGCTGAATACACCGGTGGGGTTTATCAAGCTAGACTATCATATAGTTCTTATTCATCAGATAGTATGGATCCAGGAACCTATTACGTAAGAGCCGTTTCTAAAGAAACCGGTACAACAACCTTAACTTATACAAATGCAGAAAATGTTAAACTTAATGAAGGCCCAACAACTTCCGGTGAAGTTACAATTGGTTTACCTTTGACAATTATTTATGCACCAGATGCAGATCACTATATTTCAGGCCCTGCTGTTATTGAAGGTGCTGAAGCTACAACAAACACTGCACCAGAATTAGGATCTTATTCTAATACCGGAACAATTAAATTTACAATGCCTGAAACACCTGTTTCTATCACATTCACATTAAAAGAGAATTTAGCAATTAATATTGCAGAAAACGAGAATATCATTTCAGCAATGGCTTCTAAAACCTCTTATAACCCAACCGAAATCACATCTATTGCTCCTGGTCAATCAATCTACCTATTTGTTGAAGTAGTTGAAGGTTACACTCCAACATTTGCTTCATTAAACGGAGGCGAACCTATTGCTTATACCGACGGTTACAGCGATAGTTATTTCACAATTGCAATTCCAAAAGATTTTGCTGAAGAAAGCGTTGAAATTGAGATAACAGTGTCAAAAGCCTACACAGTAACAGTCGACGAAGAAGCTTTAGCAGGTGGGGAATACGATTTATCTAAGGAAACTTATGGTGTCGGTCAAGAAGTTGAAGTAGAACTTTCACCAGCAAATAACCTTTATGAAATTACCGGTATAGCTGCAAAAGACCATGCAGAGTTAGAAATTAAACTTGAAACTACTCCATATGGAACATATACAGCAACCTTCACAATGCCTGATTATGAAGTTATACTAGTGCCAACTATCGCTAAGAAAGAAGTTTCTCAAGTCACATTATCTATTGATGCTGATACAGAAGAAGTCTTATCTAGTTACACAATTTCTGGCGAAGACTCAGACATGGTTATTCAACCTTCATATGATGGTAGTGAACCTGTCTTAACTCAAGAATTCCTTGTCGGTGAAGCTCTTAACATTCAATTAAACACTGAATATGTCGATACAAGTGTAGAAGGTGCAGTTATTAAATTGCCGATGGTTTATATCACTGTTGGCGATGGTGAAGAAACAATGATTTCACCAGTTCAATTCTATTCTTCATCAAACGGAACCTATTCATTAGGTTATATCTACACCATTACTTCAACAGACAATATTACTATTAGAATTGCAAGTCAAGCTACTGGTGCTACTGCTACATTAACAGCTGTCAGCGATGAAGCTCTTGATCAACTTGTCTTCTATAACACATCAATCAGCTATTATGAGTCCGTCACATTAGAAGAACTCAATCAAACATTAAAAGTCGGTGATATTATTGAAATTGATCATCCAGAAGGAACAGAAGATGGAGCATATCTCTACAACCTCGTTGTTAAAGATTCCAAAGGCAATGTTCTCAACGGATATGATGGTCAATACCTTGTTACCGATACTGCATTAACATTTGAATTACAAAAAGTTGAAGCTGTCTCAGTTGGATTTGTTGCACCTGGCTCTGGATGCTCTGTTACATTAACTAACTCCACAACTGGTGAACGTTACAATACTTACTATGACACAACATTCTCAATCAAAAAAGGTGATACATTACTTCTTCAAGGTACATGCTATAGCTATGTCAATTATGTCTACGAAGTAAAAATTACTGCTGCAGACGGAACAGAATTATTCACATTCACAATGGATAATAAACATCCTCTTGAATATGAATTTACTCCAGATCAAGCTTGCTCAATTACATTCACAGATGTTACTCCTGCTGAATAATCATTAAAAATAAAAGACCAGTCAATTTGAACCTGTTTGGTGAAAACGGACTCGTAAATAAAAAGCACATTATGATTTTGTAATCTGATGTGCTTTTTTAGTACTATAAATCAAAGGAGGAAAAAATATGTATGTAAGAAAGTCAAAGCGCAA
>CALVKD010000068.1 GCA_944332525.1 uncultured Bacilli bacterium
ATTATATCAATTATTACAATTATGAACGTCCGATTTATTGTTTAAAATACAAAACCCCACATCAGTACAAAACTGACATGGGGTATTGAGACTTTTTTGAACTGTCTACTTTTTGTTGACTAGTTCAAAGCGAGAGGCTTTTTAATTGTTACGCTCTTTTCTTTTTTAGAGTTATGAGTGTTGGAATGAGGAAGACTAAGATTGCGACAGCTAAGACCGGTAAAATAACATAGAGTTCGCTAACGCAGTCATAAGCAATTCCAGCAACGACAACGATAATAGAAGCAAAGATTAAACTAATTGCTGATGTTGGGTTCTTCTTAGAAAGTAATGAAGAAACCAATAACAATACTAATCCTACGACAAATAAGATGGTGTAGACTAACGGGAATGCAATTTTATTGCCAATGTTATAGTTGTGAGCTTCAAGGATGCAAGCAAGCCAAGTGAAGAAGATACCGCCAACTGTTAAGATTCCCATCACTGCGTCGAAGACAACTGTCATAGCGCTTTTTTCTTTGGTTGTTGATAAACCATAATCACTGACATCTTTAATGCAGTAGATAATTGATAATGCCTCAATAGCAACGACAATGATTAATGGAATAGACCAAGAATCGGTTAATGCAGTTACTTCAGTACCGTTAACGCCTAATGGACAAACATTTCCCATTGCTGCCATAACGATCAAAGCCGCGACTAGTGAAATTGTATTTGCTACTAAGTAATAAACTGATTTTCTCATAATTTCTCCTAAATGCAACTAATAAGATAATAAATTAAAGTATCAAAAAATACAATGATAAATAAAGTTAAAATAACAATTTAATCATAGATTAAGGTTATTATTTATCTTTATGAAATGGCGTAAGAGATTGATTTTTATATTTACGAATATTTAAATGCCGTAAAGGTTAATTTGATGATTATACTTTCTATCTAAATGTTACCGATACATTACCTGTTCCCAAGGCAGTTTTTAAATTATCGGTATTATCAATTTTGCCAATTCTCGTGTATGAATATGATGTTGTGAATGATTCATAAAAAATAACGAGACAATCATTTCCAAAAAGCATAATATCGCCGCGGTTAATTTGATTAACTCTTTGAGGATTGGATGGCAATTCTTGATCTAGATAATAATATTTTTCGTTGCTATTTAATTCTCTCATTGTAATTGATAACGGCAATAGTTCTTTTAATGCTGTCACGGTAGGATTATTTTCCAATTGGCATGAAAAAGAATAATTATTAACAATTATTTCCATATTTTGTTCGTCATTTGAAACTAAGCTTTCATCGCTTGATGTTATTGATGCTTGGTTACTTGATTGGGAGCTTGAAGCTATTGAGCTTATAGTACTTGTTTGTGAAGTGATACCTGAGCACGAACAAAGCAATAAAAGAAACGGTAAAAGTTTTTTCATTATGACCCCTCCTAACTAAAAAATAAAATTATATTTGAGGTTAATCAACTTGAAGCTGACTCTAGGAGTAAAAGAAGACAAAAATTTGATAACATTAGTCAAGCATAATTTATTAAACATTAGATAGTATCTTTTCCCACGGGAAAATAACATCCAAATTACTAGATGCTTTTATTTTTGATGAATTAGTTATAAAATATTATTGTTGAGTTTCGGAATATAACGTTCCGTTTGATAGCATGGCATAAATTGTTCTGAGCAATTTATTACATCCAGCTATCTTGGCGGCCTTACTTGCGAGGCCGTCATTTTTCTTTTTAATTACATATAGAGCTATTTTAGACTTTGGATAATGTCGGCAAAGGCATGTTATTAAGAGATAAAGAGAGCTTCTAAGAAATGAATTGCCTTTTTTAGTTATATGCATATGTTCTCCCGATTGTTTTCCTGATTGCATAATCATCGGATCTAAACCTGCATAAGCTATTAAAGCTTTAGATGACTTATATTTATTGATATCGCCTATTTCAGCCAATAGCCTTATTGAAAGCTTGTCACTAACTGATGGGATAGATTTAAGAATTTCAAATTCAGGTAATTGCAAACATAGTTGCTTCATCTCGTTTAACAGTTTTACTAAAGCTAAAGATGTATTATTAATTCTATTAGCTAAAGACACAAGTTCATCAATCATATAGGCATCTTTATTAACACCCGAATTATGAGTTTGAACATAATCAAATATTTTTGTAGCCATTTTTTCTTTTGTCCCACTTCTACCTGTATAACAATCATCTAAAACCTTCAATATTCCTTTGACTGTTTTAACATTAGAAGGATGCCTATATTTTTTAATAACTGTTAATGCTATTTCAGAATCATACTCAATTATTTCATCAAACATAGGCCAAACAGCATCTAAACAGCGATGATATCGGTTCTTTTCAGCATTAGCTTGATATATAAGAAATTGATAATGACGAGACATTTCTTTTAAGTCTTCATAGGCTTTTTCTTGTTTAGAAAACTCTCTTAGATTTTTAGTGTAATAAACCTTAGCTATTGTATTAGTGTCTAGCGAATCGTTTTTGACAGGTCTAACTTCAGCCTTTCTCATCTTTGC
>CALVKD010000069.1 GCA_944332525.1 uncultured Bacilli bacterium
TGCAAAGGCTACTGCCTTACCAGTTCTTAAGAAATTAAGAACTTTAGCGTATTTAGTGATTTCATAATATGTAGACAATGAGCCTTTAACAGGATTTTCGACTTCTGTATAAGTATAATCAGGAGAAGTACCGCCTTGAGTAAAGTATGTTTTTCCTTCTACGATATCTGTGTCGCTCGTTTTAGCATATGTTGGTTCTAGTTTAGGTAATAAGTTTTCAATAGAAATTAAAGCATTACCATATTTTCCTAAGAAACCTTTCTTCGCCATTTCAACGTTATTCGTATATAACTCAGTTAAATTTTGACGAATCTTAGTGAAGAATCCTGGGTCTGTTTCTAAATACAACTCTGTTTTTTGTGTAACATTGTTTCTATAAAGAACAGTAAATCCATCCTCTACTTTTTCGATAGCTGTAGTTTTATTAACAGATGTTCCATCAATAACTTCTACACTACCGTCATCTACTCCGTCATTAACCATCTTAGCAACATATTTGTCGCCTTCTTCCGTTAAAGCATTGGCTCCTTCTTGGCAAATTGCTTCTAATGCTCCTGGAACACTTTGAGCTTTATATACGTGATCAATACCTACATTGAAGTAATACATTTGATCAAGTTCAAATTCCTGTTTCGTTACGCTAGCAGCATCTCTTTTAATAGCTTCACCAGGTGTATATTTACGTACTACTGGTCTATCAGCATTTAAAATAATTACCTTTCTAGCATTTTTGGTATCACGTTCATATTTAAAATCGCAATGATTTCTTAATGATGTGATCGTTCTAAGGGCTCTTTCGTACCCTTGATGCCATATTGTTTGCATAGCATTGTTCATAATATCATTCCTTTCTAACTAATCTTTCCATTTCTTCATAGATGCCAAAACTTTTTCCCAAGCACCTGGTTTTTCCCAATCTTCATCACTCATATTTTCCACATCTTTTGGAGAATAGAAAGATTTCACTTCTTTTTGGGCTGTTGTATCTTTCATACTACCCATCGCAACTGGTTTTTTTGCACCATCTTGCGTTTTCATGTAGAGATTATAAATATCTCCTATTGAGGTACTAGAATTAAATTTGTTTTTGAAAGTAATAAAATCTTTATCATTCAAAACCTCTTCTTTAGCACCTATTTTTAAAAGATCACGCCTGTTATTTTCTTCGGTTAACTTTTCAGCTAAAGTATTAAAAATAACGCGTTCTCTTTCATTTAAATTTTCATATTTCTTACTAGCTAAACGATTTGCTTCGTTTACCATTGAGTCATAACCTTCATTGATAAAATCTTGTGCGTCAGCTTTAGCAAGAACTTCAATTTCCCTAGAACTTAGTCCAGGTTTGTAGACCTCAGGAAGTTTAATTCCTTCATTTTCGTAATACTCGCGAAGCTTTTTGTTTGCTTCTTCAATATCACTGGCACCTAACGTACTTTTTAAAACGTTTTCAGTGTCTTTATACTTAGATAACTCTTTCTGGAATCCTCTTTCTTGTCTATCAAGTCTTGTTTTCACCATCTCTGAAAATTCTGCTTGATAATCGGGGTTATTTTTCAAAAGATCTCTAAGTGTTTGCCTTACTTCTTCTTTTTCTTTTACAGGTTCTTGTTCTTCTGTATCAGCGGTATCAGTAAGTTCTATACCTTCTCCCTCAAATTCTTCTGTAGTTTGAGTATCTACATTTTCAGTTTCGTTAGTTTGTTCTAACATTTCTTCATTATTTTCCATTTATTTTCCTCCCATTTAAAGTCCGTCGACTATAGCTTCCATACATTTTAGGTCGATATGTTGGACCAATTAAAAAGCAACTACATATTTTGCGTTGCTTGATTCATCATTTGGTTTCCTATCTGTGATATGGCTTCAATATCCATCTGACTAGCCATTTGTTGTTCCATTTGTGCTTTCATTTGCTGTGCTTGCATTTCCATTTGTTCTATTGCTTGCGAACGTTCTTTTCTACGTTTAATTAGCTCTAGTAATTTGCTTTTTGGCATAGTAGAATCATCATCTAATAGGCTTACGTAATCTTCTAGCAATTGCTGATTTTGTGGCAAGAATAATTGTGATTGCGTTAAGTTCTCAATAGAAGATTCTTGAGCATATCTATCGTAAGCTGATTTTGGTGTTACATCAATTTTAATGCTTAACTTTAATACTTCTAATATTTGTTTTGGAATTGTAATCAATTCTTCTGTTACATCTCCAGTAATTGCATCAGAAGCAGTATTTACCACTGTCAATTCGTCCGCATAAGTCTTGAGCATATCGAAGATAATTAAGCCAATATCTTCAATAAACTGCAAAACATTAGCACTCTGTTCATTTAGTGGTTGTTCACTTGCTCGTTGAACGGCTAAAATCGCTTTACCACTTGCCTCATCAGGTTTTATTTGACCCGTAGCCATATCTCCAGCTCCAGCTAATTCTCTGGATACAGAAATCAATTCATTTTGAAGATTCGCTATATCAGGACTAATAGAACCAGGATTAGTTATTCTAAAATATTTACTAATGTCTTCTGCACTACCATCCTTAATACGAATAGTCGCTCCAACGCGATTTAATGCTTCTGGATTTTGAATCTTATCTTCATTAACAACCTTATATGGATATGCAATTGTCTTGGCTATAAACGCACGCCTTGTAGCAGTTTTATTCACTTCGATTTGATTAGCAATGTGTTGTTCAACCTCACCAATGCCACGTGCGTTTCCTTCTTGATCTTCCCAGTTTAGGTGTGCTACCGGATAATAACTAAGACCTGTATCTTGATCTTCGGTAATCGTTACATACTTAACAGATTCTGAAAAGTGAATTGTTCCATCTTTTTTATATAAGAAAGTAACAATAGTAGTCATATCATCTACTTCTTCTTTAGAACTATCACCGGACTCGTCTTGAGTAAAATTATCTCCATGAATATTTAAAATTTTTTCTTCACTCAATCCTTTATTTTTCGCGTACTCTTTAGCATTTAAAACTGTAGAACGCCTTTTTATCAAGATATAGGGTTGATTCTGGATATCATCATCATTCTCATTGCCATACATCACATCCACTTTGGATTTTAATTCTAACCTTGGAATAGAATTTTCTTCATCCCAGTACCAATAAGCTATAATCTCTCCGTTGATTGCTGATTTGCGTACCGCTTTTTTTAGATAATAATCTAGTTTGTTCTTTTCCCAAACTTTGGATGCTTGTTTTGTTAATAAATCGCTAGCCTGTTTTGCAACTGTTCTAAATTCCTGCGACTCAAAATTATCTGAATTATATACAATTGCATAATTAGTACTTGTTACCACACCAACTTTATACTTTACAATAGGCTTTATATAGTTGATTTGAATAAGCTCTACATTTTTATCTACAATAGCATTATCCCATTGATTTCCGTTAAAAAAACGAAAGTTTTTGTCTGTACTTGTATAATAGCCTTTATTTCTCATGTACATAGCATGCTTTTCATACAGTTGCCATATGTCAGTTTCTACAAGTGTTTTTAAATCTTCTATATCCACTATTCTCACCTACTTTCAATGTGTTTTTGACTTTCTAAAGTTCCATCATAATTGTTAATATTTTCCCAACTAATTTGTTGTTCTTTAGTAAGTCCATCTTCTATATCTTTGTTAGAATGCATAATCTCTTTTATCGGCTCTGTTACTTTAGGTAGTTCAATCGGCTCATCATTTTTTAGTTTCTGACCATTTTTAAGACCTAAAGTATATGACACAATAATGAAAAAGCCAAATAAAGCACACAACAATACTGTTTCCATTATTTATCACTCTTTTTCTTTTTAGTCTTTGTAGTTTTAACCGCTTTTATTGTAATTGTCTTTGCAATTGGGTCTTTTTCATAAGCAGTTGGAACAGTATAGCCATGCCTTTCTCTAAATATTTTCTTTTTCATATAATCACTATCTCCTCTCCCCAGTCTTTTCGTACTGGCTTTTCAAAATCAAAATTAAATGTCTTTTCAACATTTTTCACTTCTTTTGTAGGTGCAGTCCTACTTACACAGAAATATCTTAAGGCATCCGTGATATGTGTTGGTTCGTGTGGCTCTGTTGCTACATCATTTGGCTCTTTCTCATCATGCTGTAACTGTGGCAAGTATTTAATAAGATTGATACAATTACTGAATATCTTTAGATCACTATCTTCATATAGCTCTCCAGTTTGTTCATCCCTTACTTTCTTTACCTTTAACCATTCTTTTACATTCAACCAGCCTGCAATTCTGTTATTGCTAGCTTTAGTTAAATCGATACCTCCCTCATAGAATAATTCCGCGGTACTCTTACCTGTGTCTCTATTACGATTCCATAAGTCTGGTGGTGCATATATGTATTTATACTTGTAGTGTCTCATGATGCTTTTTAACGTTTGTCTTGCTTCACTAACAATCAAGTTAGGCTTGTGTATCTCATTGTATACATAAGCCTTTCCTTTGGTGTCTATCGCAATAAAAAGGACCGCGAACATATCCAGTCCGTAGTCCATTGCAATGTATCTATTCCAATGCTCTGGTATTTGAAAAGGTTCTATTACATGAACACTCCTTTTAAATTCTCTAAAGAATTGTCCATCAAAAATATCCCAGTTACCGTATAACATTGCCTGTTTTCTATCTTCCGGCAAGTTTTCAAGAACTTTGATGTAATTAGGATCACGTTCCATAATATATTTGTTTTCGAATACTAACGACGGAATAAATTTATAATCATCTGGATTTTCTGTAGGTGTATAATCTTTATCAATGAATAATCTTTTTACCCATAAATGTCCGACACCTCCAGGATTGCAGGTAAAATACATTCGCGGGTTAAACGGTTCTTTCATATTACCACTCATACGATTAGATTCTGTTAATGTTTGAAATTGGAACTCTGTAAAATGGGTTGCCTCTTCTAAAACTATCACTTCATAAGCTTGTCCTTGATATTGCAAAACGTCTTTTTCATTATCACAGTATCCTAAAACTATTCTTGATCCATTTGGAAATAGAAACTCTTTTGTACTTTCCTTATAAACCGCTATATCTTTTAAAAGCTTTTGTAATTGCAATACATGATTTTCTCTTAATTCTTTCAAAGTTCTTCTTAAAAGCAATATTTGAATACCATTATAATTTAAAGCAAGTAAGCACATTTTGATTCTTGATACATGACTTTTTCCACCACCACGTGCACCACCGTAACAGATATATTTATTAGTGGCTAAACAAAATTCTTTTTGCTTAGGATACAACTCCCCAATATTAAAAACCATTATTTACTCAGCTCTTTTATCTCGTCTGTCATTTTAATTGAAATGGAAGTATTAGAAGTCATTTCTCCTTTGGCTAATGCTCTTTTGTCATATAGGGTTCCGATAACAGTAGTAAGATTATTTACTGGTATATCATCTCTATCCAATGCTTTATCTAGCTTAGACATTGCTTTATTTATTAACCGATCTGCGTATTCTGCAAACTCTTCTTTTTTTTCTTCGCAAACTTTTGCAAACTCTTCTGAGTTTTCTGCCTTCTGTTTGTTAATGATATTCTTTACAGAATTAGCACTAACACCGCATTCTTTTGCAGTAGCATTATAACTATTAGTAAGTGCATAACTAGCTATAATTTCTTGGACTTTTTGATTGTCTATTTTCACTCCTCTAGCCATACACTTCACTTCCTTTCATTTCTTCCTGCTCCTTGTAAACGACTTATCTAACTCTAAATGTTCATGCAAAAATGGTATGTCTTGATTGTACTCGAAAATGTGTTTGACAACCATTACAGTTGCGTACTCATTTGAGTTCACATAATTCATAAATTCATATACCT
>CALVKD010000070.1 GCA_944332525.1 uncultured Bacilli bacterium
GTATATTTTGCTTTCCTTCCCATATTAAAATCCTCCTAAAGTAGAGAATTAATTTTTCGCCTTATCCCCTAGGGGATATATTGCTTTTAATTATTTTCTTTGTCTACTTTAGAAGGATCATATCAAAATAGCTATCTTTTTTGATTAATTATTTAATAATTCTTTGATGTATGAACGCATTCCATTAGCTACGCAAGCAATTGGATCTGGTGCGATTCTTACCGGAAGATTAATTTGTTTTTCAATATATTCGCGCATTCCGGTAAGCAATGCTGTTCCACCGGAAATAACTACACCATTTTCTTGAATATCGCTAGCGATTTCTGGAGGTGTAACAATTAAAGCATCGTTAATATGATTCATTAACTGCTCGGCAAGAGGTAAAATAACACTTCTAACTTCGTTAGTAGAGATGGTCACATTATGTGGAAGTGAAGTCAAAATATCGCGTCCTGGAACTTCAAGCAGACGATTTTCTGGAGTAAATTCTAATGAGCCAATTTTCATTTTAATAAATTCGGCAGATTTTTCACCAATCATTAAATGTCTCTCTTTACACAAATAACGCATAATTGCTTCATCGATAAGATTACCGCAGAAATATGAAGAACGCGAAACTAAGATGTCTTTACCAGAGCTAACGACAATTGAAGTTGAGCCTCCACCAAGGTTAATGTGAAGTGATCCTTTAATTTCTATTGAAGAAGTTCCACTGCCTAATGAGCCTAAGCGCGCTTCATTAGCAAAGACAACATCTTCAACTTCAAAAGCTTTACCGACATCGAGATAAGCATTTCTCTCAACAGGTGTAATATCAGATGGAACAGAAAATAATAATGTCGTATTTTTTACGCTTTTAATATTTGCCCGTTTAAATGCTTCTCTTAAAAATTTTATCGTTGGATTAATTCTAGCGATGACTCCGCGTCTCATTGGTCTAATAATTTCAATATCATCAGAAACGCGTCCAATCATTTTAGAAGCTAAATATCCAACCTCTACAGTCTGTTTAGTTTTACTATTTAAGGCAACAATCGTCGGTTCTGAGAAGACAACCCCACGTCCGTCGACATAAATAAATGTATTACTAGTACCTAAATCAATTCCAACAATCTTTTTCATAACCGCTCTCTTTAAATTCTGTTTTTATCTTAGCATTTTTTGTTCTTTTTTACCACATTTTATATATAACAAACAAAAGGTAAAGCGATTTTTGTTTATCTGATAAAATTATGGTATTTTACATTCTATCAGTGATAAAATAAATTTTGTGAAATACAAGGAGAAAGTTTTAAAATGTCAAAGAAAGTATTTTCGTTAGACTTTGAAGGTAAGAAACTGATCGTTGAAACAGGCGAGATTGCTAAGCAAGCCGATGGTGCTTGTTTAATCCGTTTGGATGATACCGTAGTTTTATCTACCGCTTGCTGCTCAGATGAAGCAAAAGATACCGACTTCTTCCCATTAACAGTTGGTTATGAAGAAAAGCTCTACTCTGTCGGCAAAATCCCGGGTTCCTTCTTAAGAAGAGAAGGACGTCCAGGTGAACATGCCACCTTAACCGCACGTTTAATCGATCGCCCAATTAGACCGATGTTCACAGAAGGATTCCGTAACGAAGTCCAAATCGTTAACACCGTTATGTCTGTTGATCCAGATGCTACACCAGAAATGGCTGCAATGTTTGGTTCATCTCTTGCATTAGGCATTTCCGATATTCCTTTTGACGGACCGATTGCTGGAGTATATGTTGGAAGAGTTGATGGAAAATATGTCATTAATCCAACAGTCGAACAAAAAGCTAAATCAGATTTAAATTTAGCTGTTGCTGGAACTAAAAAAGCGATTAACATGGTTGAAGCTGGCGCTAATGAACTCAGTGAAGAAGAAATGCTCGCCGGAATTATGTTCGGCCATGAAGCTATTAAAAAACTCTGCACATTCCAAGAAGAAATTATTAAGGAAATCGGCAAAACTAAACGCGAAATCGTTTTATATTCAATTCCTCAAGATTTAATTGATGCAGTAACTGCTGTTTCAAAAGATAGAATTACTAAATCAGTATCAATCGTCGATAAGCTTGAAAGACAAGATGCAATCGATGCTATTGAAAAAGAAGTTCTTGAACAATACGAAAATCTCAATTATCTAGATGAAAAGACCAAGAATCTCACTTTAAAGCAAGTTAGAGATATCATGGAAGGCTTTGTTAGAGACGAAGTTAGAAGATTGATCACTTATGATAAAGTTAGACCTGACGGAAGAAAGATTGATGAAATTCGTCCATTAAATGCTCAAGTTGATTTATTACCTCGCACCCATGGTTCAGCTATGTTTACTAGAGGTCAAACCCAAGTTATTTCCGTCTGTACATTAGGCGCTCAATCCGATGAACAAATTATTGATAATTTAAGTGATGAGGAAACAAAACGTTTCATGCATCACTACAACTTCCCACCTTATTCCGTTGGTGAAATTGGTAGAATGGGCACACCTGGAAGAAGAGAAATCGGTCATGGTGCATTAGGTGAGAGAGCTCTTTCATACGTCATTCCACCATTTGATGAATTCCCATACACTATTAGAGTTGTTGCCGAAGTTGTTGAATCGAATGGTTCATCATCGCAAGCATCTATCTGCGCTTCCTGTATGGCTTTAATGGCTGCTGGCGTACCTATTAAAAAACCAGTTGTCGGTATTGCAATGGGTTTAATTACTTCTGGTCCAGTTGAAGAAGGTTATCCTTATACTATTTTAACTGATATCCAAGGTCTTGAAGATCACTTAGGAGATATGGACTTCAAAGTTGCTGGAACTAGAGACGGTATCACCGCCTTACAAATGGACATCAAGATTAAAGGCATCACCGAAGAAATCTTAAGACAAGCTTTACATCAAGCACATGGAGCAAGAGAACAAATCATGAAAGTTGTCACTGACTGCATTCCTGCTCCGCGTGAAGAAGTTAGTAAATATGCTCCTAAGATGGTTACATTCAATATCGATCCAGATAAGATTAGAGATGTCATCGGTTCTCAAGGTAAAGTTATTAACGAAATTATCGAAAGCTGCGACAATGTTAAGATTGATATCAATGATGATGGAAAAGTAATTATCTATCACACCGACAAAGAAGCAATCGAAAAAGCTAAGAAGATGATTCTCGACATCGCTAGAGTTGCTCACGTCGGAGAGATATTTGATGGTACAGTTGTCAGAATCGAATCATATGGTTGCTTTGTCAATCTCTTCAACAATGTTGATGGTCTCTGCCATGTTTCAAAATTATCGCATTCAAGAGTCAACCATCCTAAAGATGTCGTCAAAGTTGGTCAAAAATTAAAAGTCATCGTTACCGATATTGATGAAAAGGGAAGAATTAATCTTTCTCATAAAGAATTTGAACCAAAGATTGTTAAGGAAGAAAAAGAAGAAACCGCTGAAAAAACTGAAGAAAAAAGTGAAACAAAAGTTTCTGAATAATCTTTCATATCAAATAATCTAAAGCTCTGCTGAGGCAGGGCTTTTTTTATATTAAAACTAATATTGACAATAAATAAAATATTATGTAGTATAGAAAACAATTCACCAAGAAAGGGGATATTAATATGAAAAAATCAATAATGGCATTATCTTTATTATCGCTGATTTCATTAACAGCCTGCGGAGGTATTACTTCCTCTTCGCAAAACTCAAGTCCAGCACCTTCAACTTCTTCTAGTGCTACATTTACTCTAACTCAGGATACTTTAGATCAATTAAGTCTAGGTTATTCATTAGAAACTCTTGTAACAGAAGATGTAAACGGAAAAATTTCTTATTTCTACACAGATTCTTTTCACGATGCTGAATCATATACAGTTAAGGTATACGAAGCAAGTCAAAGTACACCTACTAAAGATGTGAATGAAATTTTTGAAACTTATTCTGCTGACGAACAAGGCTATCTCGTCTCAGAAAGAAGAAATCTAAATAATGAAAAGAACTTTATTAGGGTATATAACCCATATACATCTGAATATTCTTTGTTTGATGATAACTATTCAAACTTCTTTACTTTTTTAAGCATTGATGATTTTGAAAAATCCGGCGATGCGTATGTTCTTTCTGAGGAAGCTAAAGCTGCTGTCTCTCCATACATCATCACCCAGCTTTATGGCAATCCTGGTTTTGAACTTGATTCACTAACAATTGAAGAGAGAAATGGCTCAATCTATTTAGTAACTACACCTAAGCCATTTGTTACTTCATCGACAACCTATAACTATATTTTTGAAAGTAAAATAGTCGAATTGGGAAGTGATATTACTATTCCTAAAAGAGCTGAACCATATGCAGAAGTCACCGATGAAAAATTTACCGATATGATTACCTCATTAAGAAGCAAAAATTATAAAATGGTTCAAAAAGACTATCAAGGCAATCAGTTAGCTGCAACATCAACTTTCATCGTTAACGGCAATCTAACATACCGCGAAAACGAATTTGACGGAGTTAGTTATAAGGTTGCCGCTTATAAAGATGGTGAGAATTATTACGAAGCAAATAAAGAAGGAACAGAATTCATTAAAGCGCGTCAAATCACTGCTGAGGAATTTTCAGCTTTATATTCTTCATTTAACATTAGCCGCGCTTGCTTTGATGAAAGCGATGGAATATATACCGTCAAAGATGATGTTAACGGTGATACATTTGCTTATTCTATTTTCGCATCACTGGTCAATGAAATTAGCGATTTTAGTATTGAAATAAAAGATGGTTCATATATTTTTACAAACAAAAATGGAACAAATAAAACCGTTGTTGAATTTACTGATATTGGATCAGCAGATGTCGGATACCAAGTTTCTGATGTTAAAGAACCATCAGCAGAAGTATCTTGGAAAGATATTCTCGACGAATATTCTTTAGCTAATCTCACATCGGTTTTAGGTGAAGAAAAACTCGCTTCTTTCCCAGTTCCAGAAGGATTTAATCTTGAAGGATGGATGGATTTTAGTGAAGAGGAAGGAATGTCAATGCTTCTTTATATATCACCTGATCCAGTTGCAGATGAAAGCACATTAGCTGCTTATGAACAAAAATTAATAGCCGCTGGCTATCAAGACATGGGTGAAACTGACCCAAGTGCATATGATGCAAAGGTATACGCGGATGATTCGACTATCGTTGAAGTAGCATTAGTTCCAGCTGGAGAATTAGGAAGCGAATTTAATTTCCCAATTCTCATGATTGTCGTAGCAGCAATGTAAAAAATAAAAGCTTAGCGATTTTGCTAAGCTTTTTATATGATTAAATTAAAATATTTTACTAGGAATTTAGCTACCCCATCTTCATCATTACTATAATCAGAGATAGTTAAATCATTTTCAAAATATTTTGGATTGGCATTTTTCATAATAACTCCGATATTTGATATTTTTAGCATTCCAATATCGCCAGCATCATCGCCAAAAGAAATAACATCTTTAACATCACGTTTTAACATTTTCAATAAATTGAGCAATCCTTTATCTTTTCCCGTATCGAAATGACGAAAAACTTTATAAGTAGAATCATAGTATGATACATAATCTAAATGATGTTTTTTGGCAATCTTAAATGCATCAATATCTTGATTAATGTCACATAAAATTTTATATGCATCATAAGGAAATTCATTTTTAAAATCGAAACGGATAGGATGCTGCTTTAGGAATTTATCTGAATCAGTATAAAGATTATCTAGTGTTTGAACAGCAGCAAACTTACTAACGCTTTCAATATCTGCAACGATTGCTGACACATACTGATGTTCAATTGGTTTAAGAAAAATATTTTTACCATTTTTATCAACGATTTGCGCTCCGCCATTAACAATAGAATAATCAGGTTTAATAAAATCGATGATATTCATCGCAAAAGGATAGCTGCGCGCGGTATTCACGACCAAAATATGTCCTTGATTTTTTAGCTTTGTAAGCACCTTTGAAGTATATTGACTTACTTCACCATAATCATTAAGCAATGTTGAATCTAAATCGAAAACAATAATTTTATTCATAATTTCACCTTTAAAATTATATCTGTTATTCTTTCTTAAGCAAAGAAAAAGAAAATATTAAACCAATTAAATAAAAATAAAATGGACGCAAAGCACATTTAATTTGAAAATAGATTATTTATAATCTATAATATGTCAGTAATCCAAGACGAAGCTAAGGAATTTTATCTTTCTATCAGAGACTGCTAGTTGATGTGAATGCAGAGAAAGCTATTTCCAAGCCACTTCCGAGATTCTAGTTAATCCTAGCGGTGAGGATCCGTTATCCCTCAAAATCAAGAGCATCAAAAGATGAATCAGGATGGTACCGCGGTAATTCGTTCCTGAAGGTGCTTTTTTTATTGTTTAAAAGGAGAAAACATGCGTAATTTAAAAAGTTATGAAATCCGTAATATGTGGCTGAACTTTTTCAAAAGCAAAGGTCACTACATCGAGCCAAGCGCTAATTTGATTCCGCAAAACGATCCAACTCTTCTTTGGATCAATTCCGGCGTTGCCGCTTTAAAGAAATACTTTGATGGCTCTGAAGTACCTCCATATACAAGAATTACCAACGCTCAAAAATCCATTAGAACCAACGATATTGAAAACGTTGGTAAAACTGCTCGTCACCACACATTTTTTGAAATGCTCGGTAATTTCTCTATCGGAGATTATTTCCGTAATGAAGTTATTCCTTGGGCTTTTGAGCTTTTAACTAGTGAAAAATATTTTGGTATTCCACTAGAAAAACTCTATATTACCTATCACCCAAGCGATAAAGATACCTACAATCTTTGGATTAAGATGGGTGTAATACCTTCTCACTTAGTTCCAAGTGAACACAATTTCTGGGAAATCGGTGAAGGACCATGCGGACCGAACACTGAAATGTATTATGACCGCGGAGAAAAATATGATCCTGAGCATTTAGGTGAAAAATTAATTTTTGAAGATTTGGAAAATGATCGTTATATCGAATTATGGAATATCGTCTTTTCCCAATATAATGCTGAAATTGGCAAAAAGAGAGAAGAATACAAAGAGCTTCCTCATAAAAACATTGATACCGGTGCAGGTCTAGAAAGATTATGCTGCATTTTCCAAGATACTGAAACAAACTTTGAAACCGACTTATTCTATCCTTATATCGAAGAAGTTGCTAAATATGCTTCTCATCCATATGAAGGTGAATATAAAATGGCTTACCGCGTTATTGCTGATCACATTAGAGCTTGTACATTTGCTTTATCTGATGGAGCAACCTTCTCTAATGAAGGACGCGGATATGTCCTAAGAAGATTACTTAGAAGAGCTTCTAGATATTTAAGAAAACTCGGGATTACTAAACCATTCTTATACACATTGGTCCACTTAGTTACTTTAGTTATGGAGGACTACTATCCAGAATTAAAAGAAAGCGAAGAAAAAGTTGCTAAAATGATTAAATTTGAAGAAGAGAAATTCCAAAAGACCCTTTCTTCAGGCGAAGCAATTTTAAATGAATTTATTTCAGAAGCTAAAAAGAATAACTCAACAATGCTAAGCGGTAAAGAAGTTTTCAAACTTTATGATACCTATGGTTTCCCATTTGAATTAACCAAAGAAATCGCTTCAGAAAATAATCTAGAAGTTGATGAAAAAGGCTTTGAAGAAGAAATGGAAAAGCAAAAAGAAAGAGCCCGTGCATCTAGAGGAAATCTTCAATCAATGTCTAGCCAGATGATTGATTTAATGAACTTTAAAGAACCATCGGAATTTACTTATGATGAAGCTCCATTAAAAGCAAAAGTCATCGGTTTATTCAAAGACGGAGTTAAAGTTTCATCTCTTGATGAAGACGGAGAAGTTATCTTTGATAAAACCAACTTCTACGCGACAAGCGGCGGACAAGAGCACGATGAAGGCGTTATTGAGAACTCAACAACTCGTGCATTAGTTAATAACGTTATCAAATCAGTTAATAAACAACATCTCCATTTCGTCCATGTCGAATATGGTGAAATTAAAGTCGGTGATGAATTCACCTTATCAATTGACACAAAGAGACGTGACATGACTAAGAGAAATCACTCTTGCACACACTTATTACAAAAAGCTCTGCAAGTTGTTCTCGGCGATGATGTTCACCAAGAAGGTTCTTATAACTGCGCTGATTATCTCCGCTTTGACTTCAACTATCAAGGTAAGATATCCGAGCAAATGCTTAATCAAATCGAATTATTAGTTAATCAATATATCGAAGAAGGTTTACCTTGCAATATTGCTTACTATAGTAAAGAAGAAGCATCTAAGCTCAACGCGATGCACTTATTTAATGAAAAATATGGTTCAACTATTAGAGTTGTTTCCTTCGGTGATGTTTCAAGTGAATTCTGTGCTGGCGCCCATGTTACTTCAAGTAAAGATATCGGTGTCTTCACCATCACAAGCGAACAAGCCATCGCAGCCGGTATTAGAAGAATTGAAGGTAAAACATCTTTCAAGGCTTATGAAGAATTAAAGAAAAAAGCAATCGCTCTTTCTGAAGCAAGCGATAAATTAAAAGCTGGATCATTAAGTGACGTCAATAAAAAGATTGATGAATTGTTAAATAAAGAAAGTTCTTTAAGAAAAGAAATCACTGCTTTACAAGAGAAAATTGCTGCCTATAAGAGTAAAGAATTAAAAGAAAACTTTATCGATTGCGGTGATCATCATTTATTAGTCTATCGCTTCGATAATATTGATAACAAAGCTTTCATGGCTACCTTTGATACCTTAAAGAATGTCCACGATGATTACGTCATTCTCTTAGCTAATGCTAATAATGATAAAATATCCTTTGTTTCTGGTGTTGCTAGCAAATTAACTGATAAATACCAAGCAGGAAATATCGTTAAGAGAGCTGCTTCATTAACTAATGGCTCTGGCGGAGGACGTAAAGAAATGGCTCAAGGCGGAGGAAAAGATATTTCCAAGCTCGATGAATGCTTAAAATTTATAGCCGAGGAATTAAAGTAATGAAATGTCTCGGTTTAGACTTAGGTGAAAAAACCTTAGGCATTGCTGAATCTGACGAACTCGGAATCATCGCCTCTGGATTAGAAAATTTCCGTTTTGAAGAAAAAGACTATCAAAAAGCTCTTGAAAGAACTTTATATTATATCGACCGCGATCACATTAAAGAAGTCGCATTAGGATTGCCTCTTCATATGTCAGGCGAAGAATCTGAGCATTCATTATTAGCCCGCGAATTTAAAAAGATGATTGAAAACGAAAGAAAAGATGTTAAAGTAGTCTTAGTTGATGAACGCTGGACTACTAAACAAGCGACACGTTTTCTTCTCGAAGCTGATTTATCTCGCAAAAAAAGAAAAAAAGTCATTGATAAGATGGCCGCGGTTGTTATACTAGAAACATACTTAAAGATGAGGTAAACTATGGAAAAAGAAGGAAATAAAGTTTATTTTACCGATGAAAAAGGACAAACAACAGTCCTTAATATCCTCTTTACTTACGACAACAAAGAAAGAAATAAAGAATACGTTTTCTTTTATAGCGAAGAGGAACCAGATAATATCATCGTTGGCTATCTCGGAGATAACGGGGAAATTCTTGATATCTACGATGATGAAGAATATGATGAATTAGAAGACGTTCTCGCCCATTACGAGAAAGATCAAGAGAAAAAGGAAGGATAAATATGGCTAATCAAGAAGAAATCAAATTAACTAAAGAAGGTATTGAAAAGTTCCAACAAGAATTACGTCACCTTATCGATGTCGAAAGACCAAAGGTTACAAGAGAAATCAAAGAAGCTAAAGAGCAAGGCGACTTATCAGAAAACTCTGATTACGATGCCGCGAGAACACGTCAAAGCGAAATTGAAGCAAGAATCGCTTATCTCCAAAACGCATTAATTCACGCTACAGAGATTAAAGCTACTGATAGCAGCGTTGTTGGACTTGGTTCAACTGTCGTTGTTAAAATGCTTGATATCGATGTTGAAGAAACTTATAAAATTGTCGGACCTGCTGAAGCTGATCCAGAAAACGGAAAAATTTCTAATGCTTGCGTTTTAGCAACAGCCATTATGGGTCACAAGGTTGGCGAACGCGTTCACGTTAAAGCCAGTGAACCTTACGATGTTGAAATCGTAAAAATCGGTAAATAGTTATTTTGCGAAGAAAATAGCAATATTTACGAATTGCAAATAAATTATAGAAAATCTCTCTTAATAATAAAAGAGAGGTTTTTTTATGATAAAAAATATTTATTTAATGATGTTATTTCCTTTTGTCTTAGTATCTTGTAGTAACCAACAAGCACCAGAACATAGTTTAATTTTAAAAGAGAATACACTT
Organism: uncultured Bacilli bacterium; assembly: GCA_944332525.1. Taxonomy (GTDB): domain Bacteria; phylum Bacillota_I; class Bacilli_A; order RFN20; family CAG-449; genus CALVJO01. Next base: position 10,369 of record CALVKD010000070.1, read on the forward strand.
TGCAAATCTCATATCCAAAATTATTATGAATGCAGTAAATGCCATAAATTTTTTTTGGATTCTAATGCTGAACAAGAATTAACAATCAAAGACATTGATCATAATTATATTTACTCATTTTCTGATACTGATGATGGTGGTCAAAAAAATGGAACCTGTCAGTATTGTGAAAATAATTATTCTTCTAGAGATTTGCCTATGTTTAATAAAAAAACGTATGTTACTGATTCAGAAATAGCAATACCATATCGCGAATACGTTCCAATAAATATTCACGAAAAAGTTCCTTTGATTTTATTTTTACATGGATCAGGAGAAAGAGGAAATGACAATGTATCGCAATTAAAGAATTGTATTAAAGAGCCATTTAAACAAGGAAATCAAGACTTTTTCAATTCAATTGTAATTGCTCCTCAATGTCCATCAGCACCTTCGCAGTGGGTAAATTGGGATTGGTCTAATGGAAATTACAATTTAAAAGACATATCAGAATCTAAAGTTTTAGATGGTGTTTTTAATTTAATTAAAAACTATTCAAAAAAAAGTATTGTAGATACTTCGCGTATTTATATTATTGGTTTATCAATGGGTGGAATCGGCGTTTGGGATTTAATCGCTCGCCATCAAGACTTTTTTGCTGCTGCAGTGCCAATTTGCGGAGGTGGAGCTCTCGACTGTATTGAAATTTATAAGCAAATTCCTATTTATTGTTTTCATGGAGAAGACGATTCTACAGTTCCATATGAAAAGTCAACCAAGATTATGTACGAAAAAATTAAATCTGCTGGGGGCAATTTAATTAAATTCGTTTCATTTCCAAATCAGGGACATGGGATATGGAACAATGCAATTACTTTTTCAGGAGATAATAATAATCCTCCTTTATCAGAATGGTTATTTTCTCAATCTAGGTAAGCGCTTACGTAATAGATTTAGGCATATACGAAATACTAAAAACTTTTTATATGCCAAATTTTATCATCTAATTACAAAATATGAACCTGTTTGGTGAAAACGGACTCGTAAATAAAAAGCACATCAGATTACAAAATCATAATGTGCTTCTTTATAAACGGTCCGAATTAATCAAACACGTTCTATAGTGAGGTTTTATTATGGAAAGAAAAAAATATACTACTCCCGAAATAAGCGTTTGCAATTTAATTCTTGATGATATAATTGCTGTATCTTCAGTAGATACCGAAAAAGACATTTTTGATTTTGATGATGCTTTTGAAGATGTATTCACCAAATAATGATCGGAGATAATTTATGAAAAAATCAAATTTATTATTATCCTTTTTAGCCTTATCGTCAATTTTTTGCCTATCCTCTTCAATCATCTATAATTCATCCAATGCTAATAATATTTCGTTTACGGAGAAATATCTCAAAGAAGGCCCTACTGATTTATTTAATTCTGAAGAAGCCACAAAAATTTCGCAAATCAGTGAGTATGACAAATTAGATGCTAGTAAAATTTATACTCAATTTGCCTTTAATTCAAACGATAATTGTTATTATTTACGTTTTGCAGTTGCAGTAAAAGGAAACATACAAAAAATAATATTCACGCGAAGTATAACTTATAATGATCAAACTGCTAAAAAAGACTTTGAAGTTTCAACCATTTACGCCGGAATAAAAGCTAATGGCACAACTACCTATTATGATGGTTCAAATATTACAAGCGACGAGAATTATCGGGGTGATTATTATTGGGCATGCTACACAGCAAAATACACTAGTTCCGAATTAATGAATGTTGATTTAAATGTTTCGGTAACTATTAATGAATCAGAATACTTTGATTCCAAAGTTATTTCACTTTTTGATGTTGTTAGTCAAACAGCCTATTTAATGGAAAATGAAAGTATAAAATACGAAGCCGAAGACATGATTAACGAAACCATTGTTGGTAAAATCGAATCTAGTAATGATGCATCTAATGGAAAATTAATAGGTTCTTTGCAAGGATCTGATACATTGCAGTTTAATCATGTATCAGAGGCAAACAAAAAATATGTCATGAAAATTGCCGCAACAACAAAAGGCAATATATCAGAAAACGCTTTTACAGCTTTTGCAAATAACAAAGAAATCGGTACAATCTCTATTGATAATAGGAACAATTGGACTGGAAATTTTTATGAATATTACGCAGGTACAATTTCTATTAACAATGGTGATAACTCCATTAAAATTCAAAGAAACAACACCGGAAATCTTGATTATTTTACGCTTGACAGCTATCTTGAATTGCCGTCAGAAAAAACATCTAGTCAAGTATATGAAGTTCATTCATTTACTTATCAAAATGTTTTATTGAAATTAAATGGTCATTCAAATGATTCATCAACTACAATATTAGAAGTCAATGGAGAAAGTACAACTGATGGTTCGCTGATTAATCTGAAACCTGGTCTCAATGAAATTTCCATAATTACCGGTAATGAAAATATAGATTCAATTTCACTGACACATTATAATTCTCAGCAAAACTATGATAAAAACAAACTCATCATCGAAGCAGAAGATGGAATAACAACATCTAAAGTTACTCCGCATAATAATTATTCAGGTACATTAGGACTTGATAGTTATAACGGAACAACATACCTTCCAATTAATTTAGATGATACTTCTTATTCAAAAATTTCAATTCTATATTCTTGTTATAATTCTATTGATGAATCACAAGATTACCTCGACTTATATATTAATAATACATTAGTTGATTCTTCTACTGTGTTGAATATTGGTACTTGGGATTATACATCAATCCTTTCTATCGACAATATTAAAGAATATCTTCATAATGGTGACAATGTTATTGCTATAAAAGCTAAAAAAAATAATATTTTTAATCTTGATGCTGTGCTTCTATCTGAACCAACGACATTTCAAGGAGCAATTAGCGAAACATATTCTGTTCTTGATGCTACTTTAGCTAAAGGGAGATTGACGACCGGATTTACGAGAATAGAAAATATCAGCGGTAATATACAATACAATATCAATAGCATAGCGACACAAGCTGAAATACAAATCAATTATGCAGCTAATGGCGATAAATTTGAAGGATACCAAATTATTGTTAATGATGAAATAATTGCTTCAGTTGATGTAGTTTCTACTGGCGGATGGGGCACTTTCAAATCTTCACCATCATTTAAAATTAATCTTAAAGAAGGAAATAACACAATAATTATAAAATATATAAATGGCGGTTATAATTTTCAAGATTTAACAATTAATCCTCTTGCAGCCTAATAATTTGAAGATAGCTACATATATAGCTATCTTCTTATTTATTTAATTGATATCCTAGAATACGATAAGTATAATGAGGTATAGTGTTTATGATACGTATTATAGTACTTGACGATGATTATGAAGCATACAATACTTTAAAGATATTTATTGACCAGTTTTCAAAAGAAAACAACATTGGTTTTGAAATCAATTATTTTTCTAATCCATTAAGTTTTCTAGATGATTATACACCTGCAGATTTAATTTTAATGGATATTGATATGCCATATCTAAATGGAATAGAAACCGCAGAAAAATTAAGGAGTAAAGACCCTAATGTTCTTTTGATATTCATTACAAACTATGTACAATATGCCATTAAAGGCTACTCAGTAAACGCAATTGATTATGTTTTGAAGCCAGTAAAATATGCACGTTTTTCTTCACTAATGTCTCGAGTTCTTAAAATGATAATTGCCTCTAAAAATGACAATATCATTATTAAAACAACAGATGGTACAATAAAAATAAATGCTTTTTTGATTATCTCTGTTGAGGTTAGTGATCACCTATTAATTTATCATACAGATTCTAAAGAATATGAGGCTTGGGGCAGTTTAAAAGAGACAGCTTTGATGCTTCCTAGTTATTTTGAGCGTTGCAATCATTCTGTCATTGTAAACTTAAAGAAAGTGATAAGACTTGATAAAAACGAAATTACATTAACTGATGGAAATAAATATTTAATTTCTCAAAAGAAAAAAAGTGATTTCATTTCAAAGTTAAATAGGTTTTTAAAATAGTATGCTTATTTTATTTTTGCAATATTTTATAAAATATTTTATCCAAGGGTCTGGATTGCTTGTGATAACAACTTTATCATGCTCCCAATTACAAAAAAAGCGGCATTTCCAATTTATATTTTTTATATATTTAATTATATTAATTTTAGCAACTTGCATTATCGCGTATATAAGAATAGATTCTGTTGGTGGAGATGAGAACGTTTTTGATGTAATTTTCTTAATTTGCAATTATCTATTAATATTATCTTGGTCATTTATCGCTTATAAAAGCGAGGCACAGGTCATAACTTGTTTTTTAATTATTTCTTTTCCCGCATTTTATATAGCATTGAAACTATCTGATGGACTATTATTCATTTTAAAAAATAATAATATTATCACTAGTTTTTATGTGGATCTTTCTATTCTTTTTATAGTTCAATTAATAGTATATTCACTATCATATTTTCTCATTATGAGAACTTATAAAAAAGACTCCCTAATGATTGAAAATAATTCAACAATAATTATGTTTTCTCTTTTTTCAATTATCACAATAATTTTAGGTATAATTGAAATTTTCTTAAAAAATTATGGTTATTCTTATTTGTTTTTTCTTTCACTCATTGAAGTATTATATGGAATTATAACACTTGCTACGTCATACGCTGTGATACAAAAAGAAGAATCACAAGTTGAATTAGCTATTTTAAAAAAACTTTGGGATGAAGATAAAAAACAATATTCTCTGTTAAAGGAAAATATTGAAATAATTAATTTGAAATGTCATGATTTAAAGCATCAATTTTATGCGTTGAAAAACAATCAAGCACTTGATGAAAAATTGACAAAAGAAATAGAAGAATCCATAGATATCTACAACTCAAAAATAAAAACTGAAAATGAAGTTCTTGATATAATTTTGACTGATTATAATCTTCGTTCTATAAACAATTCAATTGAACTAACCTGTATGGCTGATGGTAAACTTTTAAATTTTATGGAAGAAACTGATCTTTATTCTTTATTCGGAAATATGTTGTCCAATGCTTTTGAATATGAATTGAAAGTCAGTTTAGACAAAAGATTTATTTCATTGACGATAACTCAAAAAGGAAAATATGTCTCAATTCATTGTGAAAATTATTACGATGGTGGTGAACTGAAAAAAAATGACGGAAAAGTAATTTCAAGCAAAAAAGATCCTTTCGGGCATGGTTTCGGTATGATTTCGATGCAAAGAATTGTTGCAAAATATTCAGGTGAATTTCAATATATAATATCTGATAATATGTTTCAAATTGATATTGAGATACCTATAGGAGAGCATTATGAATAAAATAAAAACTAATAATTATTTGATATTATCAATAATAAGCTCATTTATGGTGATGCTATTAGTTTCACTGGTCGTAGTTATTGCAATAACATCGACCAACAATAATGCTACTATTAATTTTCCACATTATGATTATAGCGACTATATTGATCGAAGCGATAATAAATTTTTTGCAGCAAACGCTGGTTCGCAATTGTATCAAGCTGAATCTGCTTCTATTACTGGTAATGGTGAAATAGTGAGTAATATTGGAGCATCAGATGGCTTATGTGTAAATAACCTAACTAATTACTCATCGTTATCGTATACAATAGTTAGTGATGAGGATTGTTTTGTAGAATTAAAATTATCTCTAAATTATACTGATTCTTTTAATAGACCAATATTAGCAAACAATCTATTTACACTAACATTAAATCGCAAAGAAGTATCGCTAAATAACATTTTTATCAATTCGTCTGCATCTAATTATGATTTTATAGAAAATAATATCGGTACCATAAGTCTACAAAAAGGCAACAATTTATTACAATTAATATCAACATCACCTAATTATCAAATAGATTATATGGTATTAACTTCACCATTTGAACGATCAACTCAACTTAAAAGTATCGGTCATATTTATTATCCATTTTATTATCAGGAAAATAAGCAGATTTTTGAGGCTGAAAATTCAGAAAGACACAATTCCGTAATTTTTGATTCATCGTTAGCTTCGCAAGGATATTATCTTTTATTTTCTCAAAATCAAGATAAGTCCATCTTCTATATAAATTCTGATTTAGATTTTTCAAGTGTCCTATCCGCATGCGTAAAGCCTATATCTATCAATCAAAAATTCGCGTTTTCTGTTTATGTCAATGGAAATCTAATTGATAATTACCAATTTATTGAAAACAGCAATGTATTTTTTGAACAAACACTGACCCGTATAAACCTAAAAAGTGGTAATAATATTATTGAAATAATTCATTTAGAAGGAACTTTTAATTTTGATTACATTTCATTAAATGGAGACATTAATTATTCATTGGTTGAGGATACGCAACGGTATGAGTGTGAAAAAGCTGAAATTGATAACGCGGCAATAATTTCAGATATAAATGCTTCTGCTAATAATTCCGTACTTTTTTATTCAAATTCTGTTTTAAATCAACGTTTAATTTCTTTAGTGGACGACAATAATTATTTGTCGCTGAGAATAAAAAACCTATCAAGCGAAACAGAATTATCAAAAATGATGAAGATAATGGTTAATAATCGTATTTTAGATCTAACTTATATTGATTGTCCGGATAATGAAAAATATCACGATATTTTTATTGGATCAATTAACATAATCTCTGGTTCTAATTTAATTAGAATCTCATCTGTTAATGATAATTTTCTTATTGATTGTATTACTTTGATCAAGACTACAATCAATGACAATTTTGATGCTATGCGCTTTGAGGGTGAAAACGCATTATTATCTGGCAATTGCGGAATTGAATATAATGTAACTGCTTCACAAGGGAAAAATGTTGGATACATAAAAAAGGATAGTTCATTGACTTTCGTATTTTACTCTAGTATTGCAATAAAAGCTAATTTAATAATTTCTTTATCAAACTCATTTAAAGAAAATGATTATTTAAAACATTTTTTGCAGATTGATATTAACAGCAATGTTTTGCCAATTGAAAGTATAGTTTTTGTTGCAGGAAATGGTTGGAAATATTTCTTTGAAATTAATATAGGAAATATTAGTATAAATCCAGGCATTAACACCATTTCAATAAAATGTCTAAATGATTCTTCATATAACTTAGACTATATAGAATTACATCATATTTGAAAGCCCTTACGTAAGAATTTTCCTCGCTTACGTAAAATAGAAAATGATTGATATTTCTCATAATAACATATAATTATAAAATTTTGCTTTTAGGAGGTAATTATGAATAAAAAAGTATTTTCAGTAATTATGGCTTCTGCTACGGCATTGCTAGCTGGAATTATGATTACTGGTAATATTCTCGGATTTAAAACATATTCAAGTTTTTTAACCACATATTTTGGCATGGAAGGAACAACAGAAACAAATATTGATGATAATCAATATTTTCCGCGCATTCTAAAATCTGCTGAAGAAGCTTCAAAAAAGTCTGCTGAAATATGTGAACAAGTAGAAGAGGAAGGCGCAGTTTTATTAACTAACCACAATAATTCTTTGCCACTTAATAAATCCAGTAATGTTAGCGTTTTTTCTCAATCTTCAGTCGATTTTGTCATTGGATCTACCGGAGGATCTGGCGAGATATCTGCTTCGGAATTAACGTTGCAATCAGCATTAGAAAATGTTGGAATAAACGTTAATCCGACACTAATAAATTTTTATAAAAGTATGAATTATCATCGAAAAATTGGTGGATTAGCTCAAGGAACTAGCAAAGATCCTTTTTTATGGTCTATTAATGAAATTCCATATAGTAAATATACTGATGAAGTAAAAAATTCATATAAAAATTATAATGATGCAGCTATCGTTGTCATTTCGCGTACCGGTGCTGAAAATGCCGATTTGCCTACAGATATGGCCTCTGCAGATTCAAGAAACAAACGTGGTTCTACATCTATTTTAGAACTTGATACTGATGAAAAAGAACTTCTTAAAAATGTTACAAATAATTTTGATAAAGTAATCGTATTGCTTAATACTACTAATGCTTTTGAATGTGGATTTCTCGATGACTATGATATTGATGCATGTCTATGGGTCGGTGGTGCTGGTCAATATGGTTTAAATGCTATAGCTAGACTTTTAGTTGGTGATAGCAATCCATCTGGTCATTTGGCAGATACTTATGCATATGATGTTTTTTCATCTCCAGCAATGCAAAATTGGGGTAATTTTGCTTATGTCGATGATTCGGGAAAAGAAACAGGACATCATTACGTAACATATGCCGAAGGAATATATGTCGGCTATAAATACTATGAAACGCGCTACGAAGATAAAATTATGAATCAGGGGAACGCTGGTGAATATGATTATGATAGTGTTGTTCAGTTTCCATTCGGATATGGACTATCGTATACCGAGTTTACTTGGTCTAATTTTGATTATGCTTTGGACGATAAAACAATTAATATTAAAGTTACAGTCACAAATACGGGTGAAAAAGCAGGTAAAGAAGTAGTTCAATTTTATACGCAATCCCCATATACTCAATATGATATCGACAACCAAATAGAAAAATCCGCTGTTAATTTGATGGGTTTTGCTAAAACAGGCATATTAGATCCAAATCAAAGCGAAACAGTAAAAATTTCTATTCCACTTGAACGATTAAAATCATACGATGCAAATGGTTTAGGGACATATCTTCTTGAAAAAGGTGATTATTATTTTACTGTAGCGGAAAATTCACATGAGGCGATAAATAATATTCTCAAAGTAAAAGGGTATAATGTAAATGGTAACGAAAATTTATGTGAAAAAGATACCCTAGAAGAAATAATTTATAATAAAGATACGACCACCAACACTGAGATTGTTAATCAGTTTGAAGATGCTAATGGTGATAAAAAGTATCTAAGCCGTCATGATTGGTCATCAATGAATAATAATGGTTTAAGGGATGGCACAAACGAAAATAATCGCTATGACAATGATGGTTATATTTATGAGCAAAAAATAACACCTGAATTAAAAGAAACATTAGAAAAAACGGGATATGAAGCCGCTAATGCGCCAGAACAAGAATATTCTGATCCAACATTCAATGCTAATAATAAAAAAGTTTTAATCGACATGAAAGGAAAAGAGTTTAATGACCCTGAATGGGATCCACTTCTTGATCAATTACGTATTAAAGAACTTGAGCAGATGGTTACATCATCTGGGCATAAAACATATGCAATTCCTTCTGTTGGAAAACCATATGCAACTGATTCTGATGGAACATCAGCATGGAAATCATTTATTGGTGATGGTGTAAATGCAGGTGGAATGCCTAATGAAACTGTACAAGCATCCACTTTTAATACCGAATTAGAATACGAAGTTGGACAAATAATGGGTGAATTGGCACTTTGGGCAAAAGTTACTGCCTCAGCTCAAACCACAAATTTGACTGGTTGGTATGCACCTGCAATGAATTTGCATCGCACACCTTTCGGCGGTCGTAATTTTGAATACTATTCCGAGTGTCCGATGTTATCTGGAATTATCGGTTCATCTGTTGTCAAGGGAGCTACCGATAAAGGGGTCATAACATATATCAAACATTTTGCCTTTAATGAACAAGAAACAAATAGAATGACCAACAATGTAACTTGGTCGACTGAACAAGCATTACGTGAGACTTATCTTTTGCCTTTTGAAATGTCAGTTAAAGAAGGTGGATCACTTGGTGTGATGACTGCTTATCCCCGTGTTGGAACAACTTGGACCGGAGGTAGTTATGCGCTTATTACTAACGTTTTAAGAAAAGAATGGGGATTCAATGGTTTTGTAATCACTGATTATATGGATGGTGATTATGAAAATTGTGACCAAATGTTAGCTGCTGGTGGTGATGCCGCACTTTGTTTAGAGGAACAATATGTTACTACAGAAGGCGCACGAGCACATACGTATCTCAGAAATGCAGCACATCATCTTTTATACTCATTTGTAAATTCTAATGGTATGAACGGAATTGATGCTAACAGTTTAATTGTCGGGGGTACTCCTGTTTATTACAGAATTATGATTTTTTTCAATATAACCTTTGGAACATTAATTCTTCTAACAATATTTTTAACAATCTTAGGAATTATTCAACAAAGAAAAATTAAAGCATTATCTGGAGGAAATTCAGGAAATTTTAATAATGATAGCGAATTAAAAAATGATAATACTGTCGATAACAAATCGAAAACATCAAAAGAATTAACTGAAAAACAAATTCAAAAACAAGTAGCTTTGCCATTAAAAATTAAAATCATTATCGGTGGTATTGTCATTGCTATTATAGTCTCATCTGGATTAATACTATACTTTACTAGAGAGAAAAGCGATTCTAAAACGTCAACAAGTCTTCCAGAAATCGTTAATCCTCTTGATCCAAATACAGACTTAATGAACAAATATGGACAAATTACAAAAAAGAATTTATTATCCGGAAGCAAATTTGATCAAAACAATCAAAAATATATGTTTTTTGATGATTTATCAGCTGGATATTATTATGAAGCTGAAGATGCTACACTATCGTCAAAACCACAAATTCAAGAAAGTTTAATTACTTCTGGCGGAAAATTTGTTAGCCACTATCAAGTTGGAGAAACTATTTCCTTCACAATTCAATCTACAGTCGAAACATCAGCCTTGCTGATTCTATCAACAGCTTGTTGGGATAATTCACCTAGACTAATATCTGACCTTCTCTTTGGTCAATTTGGTACTAATCCGAATTCTCTTGATTTCTATATGGATTTTAGCGATAGAACAATTCAAGGTCAAAACAATTGGAATATATTTTCTGAAAGTTATATATGTGAAGTGTATCTTTACGAAGGAGAAAATACTATTGAATTTTCAGCTTATGAAGATTTAAATCTTGATTATATGTGTTTAGTCAATCCTGGAGCAGGTTTAAATCTACCTTCTCAAGAAAATGATCCAACTGACTACAATGCAAAATATGGTCATCCTGATAAAAGAATACTGACTAAAGGAACATCAACATTTTCTATAAACGAAAGAGGATATTATTATGAAGCTGAAGAAGCAGAATTATCTAGCAATATCCGTATTGATAATAATGGGGCTGCTTCCGGTCAAAAAAATATTTCATATTTTAACCCTGGCGAATACATGAAATTAGTTATAACATCTGACGATGATGCTTCAGTAATGTTAAGTGTCTCAGCTAGTGAATACAATTCTAAAGATTTCTTAGTTGAAAATGTATTAATGGTCAAATATGGTAATGATGAAAACAATTTAACAGAGCTAGATACATATCAAAATATAATTCACACTACTGGTGGATGGAACAATTTCAGCGAATCTATAATTGGTGAGATTCATCTAAAAAAAGGACAAAATATTATATATTTAATTTCCAAAGCTGCTCTGAATTACGATTATATTACTTTAGTAAATGTATGGGATGGAACGCCTGATCCAGTTTTACCTCCTGACGAGGAAACCCCACCATCTGATATTAATTATGAAGAAAAATATGGATTACCAACTAAACAAGTGCTTAGTGATGGCTCAGCAATGAAATTTGATAATTCTGTTCGTGGATATTTCTACGAGGCTGAACAAGCTTATTTGTCAGAAGGAATTAATATCAGCGATAATGTTGCTGCTTCCGGAGGAAAAACAATTGATCATTTCCAAAATGGTCGATATATGGAATTTACTATAACTAGTTCTATCGAATCAGATGTTTTACTTCTTTTATCCGGTGCAAAATATGAAAAAGGCGATTATTCAATCGGTTCAATCATGAACGTTACTTATCATTTGGAAGGCGAAGAATCTAAATCTCTAGTACCGTCACCTAAACCATTCTCTCCTATTGGTGATAGTTGGGATACTTATAAAGAATTTGTCGCCGGAGAAATACATCTTAAAGAAGGTAAAAATATTATTCGTATTACATCAACCAATATTCCTGTAAACTATGATTATATTATGCTTGCATCTCCATATTCAGGAGAAGAACCTGAAAAAGATGATTATAGCAACAAATATGGCAATCATGAATTCAGCGAATATCTAAACGGAACAGAAAATATGATTTTTTCTAACTCCGCATGTGGATATTTTTATGAAGCTGAATCTGATTTAGTGAAAAAAACTGGAGATATTCAGAATGAAAATGTTGCAGAGGGTGTTACGGCTTCGGGAAATGCTTTTATAAATCGTTTTAGAAGAAATGCTACAATGACTTTAACCATTACATCAGAAATAGAAAGTGATGTCTTAGTTCGCTTTTCTGGTTGCACAGGAAGCGCAAATGAAGCCTTACCTGTTGCATCTTATATATTACTTTCGTACGGAACTACTGAAGATAATCTTACAAAAGTAGATAATAGTTCTTTGACGTTCTCGTCAAAGGGCTCTTGGAACAAGTTCACTGAATTTACCATAGGAGAAATCCATTTGAAAAAAGGAATAAATTATATTGTTCTAACTGGAATTGAAAATAATGGTGTTAATTGTGATTATATAGCCTTAATTAATCCAAAAAATGAAACTGAAGATACTCCGGCTTATCCAACGCTAGAGGAAAAATATGGCGATCCAAATTTTTCTGAATACGTATTAGGTACCGGAGATATTGATACTTCATCACGCGGATACTATTATGAAGCTGAATCTGATATTATTTCAAAAAATGGTGATATTCAAATTGAAAATGCTGCAGAAGGAGTAAATGCTTCCGGTAATGCATTTATAAATCGCTTCAGAAGGAATGCGACAATGACATTAAAAATAAGTGTTTCCGAAGAAATGACTATGCTTGTTAGGTTTTCCGGCTGTATTGATAAAAAAGCAGAAAATCTTCAAGTAGCAGATTATATTTCTGTAAAATATGGAACATCTCTTGATTCTTTACTATCATCTGATAATTCATCTTTACTCTTCTCTTCATTGGGTGATTGGAATAAATTTAATGAATTCTCTATCGGAGAAATTCGTCTTATGCCAGGCGATAATTATTTAGTTTTGACAGGTGTAGAATACAATGGAATAAATTGCGATTATATAGCCTTAGTAAACGCCTTAAATTTGGTGCAATAATGAAAAAAACACTTCTTACAATCATATTTTGTTTTATGGTTATGACTTCCTGTAAAACAACCAATATTACGGAACACTCTGAATTGAGTTCTTCATTTCCATCAATAGCTACTGCATCTCAGCCAGTTAACTCTTTGGATACAGAAATTAATCAAATTTCAAAAGAAGAATATATATCAGATAACATGAATTTTGGAAGTCTAATATAAAAACGGGGATTACCCCGTTTTTTTAATGCACAGATTTTAACTTCTTTTGAAAGTATTCTAATGTTTCACTAATAAGAGATACTTCATCCGTGACATAGTCTTCATATTTTTTGACACCGATAAGATAATAATTGTTGATGACATCAGAGAGTTTAGCTAACGAAGCATATGGTAATGTATGAATAAATTCATGTGTTAATGAGACATCGTTAAGGAAAGCGTTAATTAGATCTTCTTTACCAAGATTACCTTTTTCATATTCTTTATACACACTTTCGATTAATCTTAAACGAGTTAAATCAATCTTTTCTCTTTCTTCATCAAAGAAAATCATCTTATCAAAGAAATCGTGGTCATAAAGCGAAATAGCAAAGATTTTGCTCTCGTTAACCATCAATGAGTAGCCGTGCAGAGAAAGATAGACACCTTCAAGTGAGGTCTTAATTAATGCACGATCAATTTTTTTAGCTTCATCGAGACTCATTCCGTTACGAATTCCGTTAAATAAAGCAAAATCAGAGGAAAAATAATCGATTTCCATTAATTCATCAACTTCCGAAAATAACAGATAAGCATCGTCTAATTTTAAAAGCTTAGTCACTTCATCGCATTCATAGGTTGGACCTTGTTTTAACAAATCTTTTTCTGTTTTACTAAATTTAACTAAAATTTCAGATGCTTTCTGTCTAAAATGATACTCTTTAACTCCAAGATATGGGATTAAATATTCATTGCAGTCATAAAAGCGTTTTAAATCATTTTTGATATGTTCTTCATCTAAATCTAATTGCTTTTTTAAATCATCAACTGAAGAAAATTTCTTCTCATCGCGAATAAAACTGATAAATGAAACCTCAATTTCTTTATTATAAATATTTCCATTAAAATCAAAGAGATTAACTTCTAAAATTGGAGTTTGAAGTTCATTGATAGTTGGATGCACGCCAATATTTGCCATGCCCATATAATAACAATCATCAACCCTAACTAAGACGCTATAAACGCCGAAACGCGGAATGACATAATTACCCATCTCGACATTCGCGGTTGGATAAAGAGAAACGGATCCGACGTGGAAACCCTTTTCAACTTCGCCCCGTATCACATAAAACCGTGATAATAAACTATTCGCATGGTCAATCTCGCCGTTTTCAATATATTTAATAATCTCTCTTGTTGAAATTTTCTTCTCACCATCAAGAATTTCTTTAACTTCAACAACTTGATAACGACCTCTGGATAATTTTGCAAGAAGTTCATTGTTACCTTGAGCTTGATAGCCAAATGAGTAATCCTTTCCGACTATTAATTCTTTAGGATTAAGTTTTATTAAAAGTTCTTCAACGAAATCATCAGAGGAAAGATGTTTTATCTCTTCAGTAAATTTTAAGACGATTAAATATTCTACACCTAAGCGTTCAAGAATATTTTTCTTATCTTCGATGGTTAAAATATTTTTTTTGTTTTTTAATCCGATATCACTAGAGAATTCTAAAGTTAAAACAGCTGAATGATATTTAGATTTTAATGCGCGTTTAATTAGTTCTAGGTGTCCAAGATGCAAACCATCAAAATACCCTAAACATAGAGATAATTCGTCTTTTATTTTTTTTATATTATCAAGTGAAATATTAATTACTTCCATTAAAATAAACCTCTTTTCATCTTATAGATATTGTCTACGTATTCATAAATTGCTAACGCTTCATCACCATTCATCAATAAAATCCGATTGCCTTGATAAGGCAAGAATAATTGTTTTCCATTTTTGATATCTTTAACCATCTTTTCATCAGCAGCAACTTTAGGATATTTAATAAAATTTTCGATTGGCAATAAATCATTAATAGTCAAATCTTCAATCTTTTTACTCTCATCGAGACAATGAGTTCCTATTCTGGTTCTAGTTAAAGATTTTAAATGACCGACAGTATTTAAAGCTAAGGCGATATCATAGCCTAATGACCTAATATATGTACCTTTACTAACCGATGCAAAGAAAGTAATTTCATTATCATTAAAACTCTTCAACTCTAATTTGCTAATATAGACTTTACGAGATGGTATTTCAACATCAATATTTTTTCTGGCATATTCATAAAGAGGGATTCCATTTTTCTTTAAAGCAGAATATTTAGGTGGTGTCTGAGCGATTTCACCAAGAAATTTTTTAAATGTGTTTTCAACATCGTCTTTTGAGATATTTCCCACTTCTTTTTCATTGATGATTTTGCCATCTAAATCTAAAGTATCTGTTTCTTTTCCTAAGCTAAGAACGGCTAAATAATCTTTATCATCATCTTCAAGAAACGGGATGGCCTTTGTCGCTTTGCCAAGACAAACAATTAATAATCCTTCGGCAAATGGATCAAGAGTGCCAGTATGCCCCATCTTTTTTTCAGAAAACTTTCTTTTTAAAGTTCTAATAACATCAAAAGATGAGCAGCCTTTTTCTTTATTAATTAAAAATATACCGTCCATAAGTTGCAAATCACCTAGCAATAATTATAATAAATAAAGGTAAAAATGAAAATGATTAACTCACTTAAACATATCCTTTCTCTTGTCAGCAAAGCTGATTACGAATTCTCGCTTATTGATGACGGCGATAAAATTGCCGTTGGAGTTTCTGGAGGTAAAGATTCAATGCTCATGCTCAAAGCATTAAAACTTTACTCTTTATTTCCAAGCAAAAATTTTACTTTTTATGCTGTATTTCTTGATTTAGGATTTGGAAACGTCGATCAAGAAACATTAAAAACTTTCTGCGAAAAAGAAAATATTCCATTGCATATTGAAAATTCAACTGATGTCTATCAAATACTAAAATGCCATAAAAACAAAAATGGACATTTACCATGCTCAATTTGTTCAAGAATGAAAAAAGCTGCGATTAACAAGGTCGCTCATGAACTAAACTGCAATAAGGTTGCTTTCGCTCATCACTATGATGACGCTTTAGAAACTCTTTTAATGAACTCTATCTATGGAGGAAGGCTTGCAACTTTTGCCCCGAAAATGCATTTAGAAACAACGGATTTAACTTTTATTAGGCCGTTTATTTTAGTGAGGGAAAAATATATTATCTCCGCGGTTAAAGCTAATCAAATTCCAGTTATAAAATCCGCTTGCCCAAACGACCACATCACTATGCGCGAAGAGGCAAAGCAAATGTTATCATCACTTTATCAAAAATATCCTGAATCATATCAAAACTACTTTAATTTATTACTTGATGATGAACATTTTGATTTATGGTTTGATAAAAAAATGTTCCCATTAGGAAATCATTTAACCGCGATTAAAGCGCGTACTCAAGAAGACATTTTAGCTTGCTATTACTTATTTAAATCAGTCGTTGATGAAAATAGCCTCAATCAAAATACCCTTCTTTATCTAGTTAGAAAAGAAGGTAACCCATATTTGGCTTGCGAAATAAGAAAGATTGCTGAAAAAGAATATCTAATAACTAAGGTTTCTAGTGAATGCCTAGACATGCAAAATCTTCTTTCATACATTGAATATGATCTTGCAAAAAAGAGTAATCCGTTAATATTTCATCTCTCAGATAATCTAAATGACGATTTCTTTGAAAGAAACGGCTATGATAAAATTACAAAAACAAAGGTTATTAATTATGTAATGCGTTATCGCCAATCGCTAAACAAATAAAAAATGAAGGTGTAAGCCTTCATTTTTCATCATCATTAATATCTTTGAGAATCTTATCAATTCTTTCGTAACGATCAATTAAATCATCCTTGAAAAAGGCGATTTCCGGAACTTTATAAATATCCATCTTCTTAGCTAAAGAACTTCTAATAAAACCTTTAATATGATTAAGTTCATTTAAGGCTTGATCTGTTTTGTCCTTTTCTAAATGCGAAACATATATTTTAGCTAAAGAATTATCTTTGTTAACAACAACATCATTAACCGAGACTAATTTCATCATAGGATCTTTTAATTCAAAGAGAATGATATCTGAGATATTTTTTTTAATGAGCATTGCAATGCGCGGACCTTTTTTCGCCATAATTATTGCCTCTCAACAAGACGAACTTCGAAGGCTTCAATAATGTCTTCTTCTTTTTCGTCATTATAATTTTCGATAGTAATTCCGCATTCAAAGCCTTTCTTGACTTCACTAGCATCATCTTTTTCTCTTCTTAAGGATTTAATTTTCGAAGTATAAATAACAACACCATTTCTAATTATCCGGCATTGAGCACCTCTTTTAACCGAACCTTCTGTGACATAGCAACCAGCGATGGTACCTACTTTACTAAATGTGAAAATCTGTCTAACTTCAGCTTGTCCTAAAATAGTTTCTTGCTCAACTGGTTTCATCATGCCTTTCATCGCATTTTCGATTTCTTCAGTCAATGCATAGATGATATCGTGAAGATGGATTTCAACCTTTTCTTCTTGAGCCTTTTGTCTAATCGCAGCATTAGGACGGATATTGAATCCGTAAATAAGTGCCTTTGATGCTGAAGCTAAAGCGATATCGGATTCAGTAATGGTTCCAGTTTGGGCATGGATAATATTGATTTTTACTCCATCGACTTGAATTTTATTAAGAGAAGATTTTAAAGCTTCAACTGAGCCAGTAGTATCAGCTTTTAAGATAATATTAACATTCTTGATGTCACCATCTTGAATTTGTTTAAATAATTCATCAAGAGAAGCAGCAGGGCCTTTATTTAAAGTCTTATCTCTTTCGCGAAGCTGACGTTTATCTGCGATTTCACGAGCTTCTTTCTCTGATGAGAACGCCATAAAGTGGTCACCAGCTGATGGAACATTTTCAATACCAGTAACGACAACCGGTGTAGAAGGAAGAGCAGTGGAAATGTTTTGACGATATTCATTTACCATTCTTCTAACTTTACAATAATAGTTTCCGATAACTAAGGAGTCACCGACTTTTAATGTACCATTTTGAATTAATAACGTAGCCTTAGGACCTTCGTTACGGTCAAGAGAAGCTTCAATAACCGAACCTAAAGCATAACGGTTTGGATTAGCTTTTAACTCTTTTAATTCAGCAACAACCAAGATTGTTTCAAGTAAGTTGTCAATACCGATTTTCTTCTTTGCTGAAACTTTAACAAAGATTGTACTTCCTCCCCATTCTTCAGGGATTAATTCATATTGAGCGAGTTCATCATAGACTCTTTCAATATTTGCAGTCGGTTTATCAATCTTATTGATAACGACAATGATTGTAACATTTGCGGCTTTTGCGTGATTGATAGCTTCAACAGTTTGCGGCATGACCCCGTCATCAGCAGCGACAATGATTAAGGCAATATCAGTAACAGCAGCTCCGCGGGCACGCATCTGCGTGAAGGCTTCATGACCAGGAGTATCTAAGAAAGTGATTTTCTTGCCGTTAATTTCTTTTTGGTAAGCACCGATTTGTTGAGTGATTAAACCTGCTTCCTTATCGGCGACATGGCTATCGCGGATTGCATCGATTAAGGTAGTTTTACCGTGGTCGACGTGACCCATAACACAGACTACAGGTGGACGTTCGACTAGGTCTTTTTCGTCATCATGAATAACGATATTTTCAAAATCTTCCTTATCAACAGCTTCCTCTTTTTGGAAATCATATCCATATTCGACACAAATTTCCGCAATCAAATCATCGCTTAATGTTTGATTAATATTGACCATTTTCTTCTGTAAGAAAAGGAAACGGATAATATCAGTCGGGTTGAGATTTAATTGTTTTGCTAATTCTCCGACTGTAACATCTCCGGTATATTTAAAAACGCCTCCGTTGACTTTACTTTTATTAGTCGGAACTTTTTTATTTTTATCGAAGGTAGGGACATTGCTGGCCCGGGCTTGACTTTTATTATTCGGTTTTTTATTTCCCATACAAATCTCTCCTTTCTTAATATAAATGTCAGTTGTGTGATAGAAAAGATAACTATTGATTATCTTCGCTAAGTTTTTTTATTTGTGAAGCGATGTTATGATCCATAACACCGACGCAAACTACTTCATTTTTACTAAATAGTTCACCAAGTTCACTTTTAGAAAATACTGTAACTGTCGGAACTTGATAATAAGCTGCTTTTTGTCGATATTTTTTATCTTGATTCTGCGCAATATCGGAAGCCAAAACTAAAATATCGACTTTATTAACCATCATTTTCACAATGGCGCTTTCACCAAAGCACAATTTTCTCGCAGCATAAGCAAATTGAATTAGACTGGCGATTTTATTTTGTAATGAGTTCATATAATTCCTCATAGATTTCATTTGGGACTTGCATCTTAAATGCTTTGTCTAGCAAATGATTCTTTTTACACTTATCGATTGCTTCTTGAGATTTAGAAAGATATGCGCCACGACCATTTTTCTTTCCAGTCAAATCGATAGAGATTTCACCTGATTTATTTTTGACAATTCTGATGAGTGAATTTTTATCGAGCATCTCATTAGTTGCGATGCAACGCCGTAAAATAGGATCTTTAGCCATTATTTATCGTCGTAGTATTGATCGAATTGATCGTAATCAATCTCATCATCATCGTCATAATCTTCTTCAGCTTCTTCAGCTTCAAGTTCAGCGAGTTCATCCTCAGTATACATATCTTTTCTAGGAGTGAATCTCTCTTCTTTCTTTTCTTCTTTTTCGTCTTTTTCCTCTTCAGGTTTTTTCTTCTTTTTGGAAACAGGTGCTTGAGCTTTTTGTTTCTTTTCTTCATCGATTTGTTTTTCTAAATCTGAAAGAGAAACATGGTCTTGTAAGATGACAGGTTTGAATTCTACAGGTGTTTCTTCAACCTTAACTT
Organism: uncultured Bacilli bacterium; assembly: GCA_944332525.1. Lineage (GTDB taxonomy): Bacteria > Bacillota_I > Bacilli_A > RFN20 > CAG-449 > CALVJO01. Next base: position 30,565 of record CALVKD010000070.1, read on the forward strand.
CTTCTTTTTCACTTTCATTAGCAGGAGCTGCTTCTTCTACTGGAGTATCTAAAGTTTCTTCTTCTGATGAAGTTTCATTTTCCAGTGATTCATCATCTTCATATTCTTCATCGTCTTCAATATCATCAGCTGATGCAGTAAGAGAAGCTAAAGTCTGTTTACGCTTTTCTTCATCTTCCTTGCTCTTTTCAATCATCGCAAGTCTCTTCTTTTCCTTGACGAGTTCATCGTTTTGTTTCTTAAGTTCTTCAACTGGTACAAAATCAATATTTTCTTCAACAGCTTCAGAATACTCTTTAATGTCAATCTTACCACCGGCTAATTTAACAGCTAATCTAGCATTGACACCTTTTTTACCAATTGCAACTTTTAATTCACCATCTTTTACAACTGCAATATAACTTCCATCTCCGTTATCCTTGACTCCAACGACGTGGGCTGGTTGTAAACATTCAGAAATAAATAATCCCTTGAGATCATAATATTGAATAATATCAATTTTTTCATGGTTTAATTGAGCGCAGATCTTTTGAATCTTGCTTCCGCCTGGCCCAATACAAGCTCCGACAGGATCAACATTAAAGTCATTTGACATAACGGAGACTTTACTTCTCTCACCGGCTACTCTAGCGATATCTTTAATAATAACTGTTCCGTCATAAACATCGCGGATTTCTTCTTCAAATAATCTTTTTAAGAAACCTGGGCAAGCACGAGAAACAACAATTCCTTGTTCAGAATTACCAATACCTGATAAATAAACTTTTAATTGTTGACCTGGACGAATAGTTTCAATTTCATCACCAATCATCTCTTTGCGAGGTAAGGTGACAAAGGTTCTGCCAATATTAACAGAAACGAAACGTTTTCCTGGATCGATGTTATCAACCGTTCCAGTGATAAGTTCATCGATTTTATCTTTATAAATCGCGTAAATAGCAGCTTTTTGAGCTTCTTTAATTTTTTGAACGAAAACAGTTTTTAATTTTTTTACTTCTGGAACACCAAAATCAGTTAAAGGAACTGCAAATTCCATAATATCACCGATTTTAGCATCAGGTTTAATTTCTTTAGCATCCTCAAGAGAGATTTCAATTGCATCATCTTCAACATCTTCAACGACATTTTTAAGATTAAAAACTGAAATATCCCCGCTATCGATATCAATATTGACTTTAACCATCAAATCAGGTAAGCCTTCAACATGTTTCTTTTTAACAACTGTTTCAATAGATTCAGCCAAGAGACGGGCGATTTCTTCTCTAGAAATACCATATTCTTCTTCGAAAGCTTCAAAGGCTTCTAACATGCTCTTGACATCAATTCCGTTGATTCGGTTATTTGATTTCTTTCTTGCTGGCATAGTATTTTTTCTAACTCCTTTTAAATTTTTACAGTCAGTTTAGCTTTAGCGATATTGCTAGTCTCGATTTGTACTGTTTTTTCTCTAGTTTTAACGCGGTAAGTCAAAGTAATAGTTTCACCATTGACTTCTTTTAAATATCCATAATAGATATTTTCTCCGTCGACAGGATTAATCAAACGCATTTCAAAATAACGATCGATTAATTTTGGAAGATAGGATAAATCCTTGATTTCTTTTTCTGCACCTGAAGTTGAAACATCAAGCGAGTAATTATCTTGAATTAAATCTGCCTCATCGAGCTTTTTGCTAATCTCATCTGAAATAAGGCAGATATCATCTAATGTCATGGAAGAAAAATCATCGCGTTCGACATAGATAGTTAAGATATTTTCTTTACCTTTTCTTTTATAAGAAAGTAAATCGATATGACAACCTCTTTTACTAAGCAAAGGGGCAATCAATCCGCTTAAGGCATTCTCTAATTCACTCAAAACCAACACCTCCCTTTTCAAAATAAAAAGTGGGAATCCCACTTCTTACATTTGTATAAATGAATCGAAGACATAACAATCACTTGTTACGCACCTATAATACTATTTTTTAAAATTCTTTGCACCACTTTTTTTATTAGAATAAACTTTTCTATTTCAAGGCAAGAAAAAAGCCTAGAAAAAGGGGAAAATCTAGGCTAATTTTCATAATGGTGCCCCCTCGCAGAGTCGAACCACGCACGGATCCTTACCATGGATCTGTTATACCGATTAACTAAGGGGGCAACAAGCAGTCCGATTTCGCACTGCCTTTATATACTAACAAACACCTATCATGTCTGTCAATAAGAAATTTTAGTTTTTTAACGTTTTTTTATTTAATTTTTTTATTTAACTATTTCGCCAAATAAATCATAGCTTTCCGCGTCAATAATTTTAAATTTTACCATTGAAGCTATTTCTAAAGGGTGATCAGAATAAACATAAATTTTTCCATCAATATCATCAGGAGCATTGAATTCATTACGGATTAAATAGGCTTTTCTCTCTTCATCAAATCCGATAATCAACCCATCAGTAACAACACCAATGCGCTTTTGATTATTTTCATAAGAAATTTTTTCTTGAGCTTTCATAACTCTCTGATAGCGTTTTTGCTTAACTTTTTCCGGAATTTGATTAGGCAAAGTAGCTCCGACAGTTCCATCTTCTGGTGAATAAGTAAAGCAACCGAGATGATCAAAGCGAACTTCTTTCATAAAGTCGATTAATTCATCGATATCATCTTCCGTTTCACCCGGATAGCCAACAATTAATGTTGTTCTCAATAAGCAATGCGGAACTCTCTGGCGAATCTTTTTAAACAAAGAAACCAAGAAAGCTTTATCTCCGCGACGGTTCATCGACTTTAAAAGATGATCGGAACAGTGCTGAATAGGAATATCAAAATATGGGGTAAGACGTTTTTCGCTGCCGATTAAGTCAATTAATTCATCGCTAATCTCATCAGGATAGAGATATAGTAAGCGAATATATTCAAACTCTTGGATTTTCAATAATTCTTTTAACAAAGAAACGATATTAACATCTTTTAAATCTTCTCCGTAACGCGTTGTATCTTGAGAAATAACGACAAGTTCTTTAACTCCTTTTGAAGCAATATCTTTTGCTTGCTTCAACAAATCTTCTGGGAGATAAGAATGGAAACGACCTCTAATTAACGGAATCGCGCAATAATGGCAGCAATTGTTACATCCTTCAGATATTTTTAAATATGCAGTATATGGAGGGGTTGATAAAACGCGGTTAACAAAAGTAAAGTCACCTTTGAATTCTTGTTGCTTTAATGCCTCGCGAACTTTTTCAGCAAAATGCGGATATTCATCAATACTAATAAATAGATTGACTTCTGGAAGTGCTTCTTCAAGTTCTTTTTGATAACGTTCAACTAAGCAACCGGTAACAATTAAAAACTTATGGTAGGACGCCATTTCTAAAATTGTATCAATGGATTCTTTTTTTGCATCAAGAATAAATCCGCAGGTATTAACTAAAATAATATCAGCATCTTGAACATCATTAACAATCTCAATATCGTTACTTTGAAAAAGATACGCTATAGCTTCTGAATCGACGCGGTTTTTCGCGCAGCCTAAGGAAACGATACCTATTTTCATTTTTCTTCCTCCAAACTATCAATAATCACCTTTTCGCGGCGATAGATAATTTTACTAATTTTATTTTCCGGATTAGCGAGAATTGTTTTAACTTCATCAAGTGGAATAAAAGCCATGTCTTTAATGAAATCATTTTCATAAGCCTCGCGATGAAAATTTCCCTTACCAATAACCTTGCATAAAAAATAATGCGAAATATTATGTCTCAATAAGAGATTATAATCGTCTTCAACTAAACCTAAGTATTTTATTACTTCAATTTTTAATCCGCATTCTTCTTCTACTTCTCTTCTTACGCATGAGATAAGATCTTCGCCTTCATTTACTCCACCGCCAGGTGTTTCAATATAACTAGCTTGACCAAACATATCATCTCGATAGATTTTTTCAAAAAAAATTTTATTATCATCAATGATAATCGCCCTAGCGATTAGACGATTGACAAAGCTATCTTTAACCAATGGGTATTGATCATCTTTAAAATTTCCGTAAGCCATTATTCTTCCTCTAAAAAAGTTGTATGCTTTCTTTTACCGCGATAGTAAATTTCTTCAATAATTCCGCCGCCTAAGCATCTATCGCCATCATAAAACACCGCAGCTTGCCCAGGAGTGACACTTTTTAACGGAGTTGAAGAAATTATTTCAACCGTATCATCAGAAACAAACCGGTATTGAACCATATTATCTTTTTGACGGTACCGGAATTTGACCCCGGCTTTAGTAAATTCAGTCGGTTTTGTCTCACCGAGGAAGTTCATTTCTTTCACTATTACTCGATCAGAAAGCAAATATTCATTCATTTCGCCTTGCGAAACATAAAGAATATTCTTCTTTACATCCTTGGCTACGACAAACCACGATCCGCTTTGCTGGCCATGAATTCCGCCGATACCTAAACCTTTTCTTTGACCTAACGTATAATAGAGAACTCCTTCATGCTTGCCGATTACTTTATGAGTATTAACATCGACGATATCGCCTTCTTTGGCTGGAAGATAATTATTCAAAAATTCTTTAAAATTTCTTTCTCCAATAAAACAAATCCCGGTCGAATCCTTTTTATCAGCAACTGGCAAATCTAATTCATGAGCAATTTTTCTAACTTCGTCTTTTGTAATATCGCCAAGAGGAAATAAACTATCTTTAAGCTGTTCAAGCGAAACCTGCGATAAAAAATATGTTTGATCTTTATTTAAATCTTTCGCTTTATAAAGATAAGCCTTTCCGTTATCATCGATTTTTTTTGCGTAATGTCCCATTGCAATACAATCAAAGCCTTTTTCAAAAGCAAATTTTCTAAAGGTTTCAAATTTAATAAATTTATTGCAAAAGATGTCCGGATTAGGTGTTCTACCCTTTTCATATTCTTTCAAGAAATAAGTGAAAACATAGTCCCAATACTCTTTGACAAAATCAATTCGATAAAGAGGAATATTCAGTTTTTCAGCAACCTTTTTAGCATCTTGATAATCCTTTTCCTGAGGACATATATCATCATTAATTGTCGGATTGCCAAGGTAATCATTATTAAGTAAACTATCCCAGTTACGCATAAAACCGCCGGCCACCTCATAACCTTGTTTTTTTAATAAGTAAGCAGCAACCGCAGAATCAACGCCTCCTGAGAGACCGATTAACACTTTTTTCATCCTAACAAAACCTCACTATCTATCATTATCGTCGTTGGCCCATCATTAATTAAATGGACTTTCATATCCGCTCCGAAAACACCCGTAGAAACTTTATAACCCTTACTTTTTACATAGCTAACCGCATACTCATAAAGGCTTTTTGCTTTTTCACCTTTAAGCGCTGTATTAAATGATGGTCTTCGACCTTTTTTATAATCAGCATATAAAGTAAATTGACTAACTAACATTACTTCGCCTTGACAATCGTCAAGCGAAAGATTTATTTTTCCATTTTCATCAGCGAATAAGCGCAAAGATAAAGCTTTATCTAAACATTTTTCAACAATAGAAGAATTATCGCCTTCTTGCAATCCAATAAGCAACAAAAAGCCTTTTCCAATCTTGGAAAAGACTTTCTGATCAATTTCAACTTGGGAAGATTTCACTACCTGCAATAAGATTCTCATAACGTAATCATTATAATGAGATATCTCTTGCCGGGCAATGTTTATCTCATAACCGGGTAGATTTTATTTAATCTAGCTAATGGATAATATAAAACCAATAAAATAATTAAGTCGATAAAATATGTCGGAGCAATATAGGTGATATTATAAGCAAATGAGCCAGCCCAAGGTGTATCATAAGCTAAAGTACCAGAAACGACATGTGATAAATAACGAATAACAAATACTAAAGTTACTGATAGAATGATATAAATATATGGATCAGCTGAATGAACAACGCCATCACCTTCATCGGTAAAAATAAATTTTCTAAATAATCCTGCTAAACCAATTGCCCCAAACGGAATAATATAGTCAAAGAAGGCTGAAATCGCACCATATTGGAAAATATATCCGTCATAAAGCCCTTGAGCTAAACCATAAATAATTCCGCCGCAGATAAATCCTTTAATCGCACCGTGGCGATATGCGATGAAGAATAACGGGACCATAGCAAAGCCAATTGATCCGCCGTTAGCGCCAACCTTTATTTCGCAGAACATGCCAAGAACAATAGCAAGAGCTGTGAAAATAGCCATCTCGCACATATCATAAACCGAGATGAGTTTTTTCTTTTTTGTCATAATTTAATTCCTCTCTAAGAAAAAAGCTTTCCTAGGTAAAGGAAAGCAAAAAGTTCAAAAGTATTCCTTTCGCTAGCATTACCTAGATCAAGTTTGGTCGAATCACTATCTAGATTCCTCTCAGCCCAGTTATACTGAGCTCCCGTAAATATAGTAAACGATATCGTTTCTTATGTAAATATCAACCTAACGGAAGATAAAGATTTTTCTGCCTAGATAATTAATTACTAACCCGATAATGGTCATAATAATTCTTGCGACAATATAAGGCACTGGAAGCAAATCGCTCAAGAGATAAATACCTAAATAAGATAGTAATAAAACAAATACTCCAATTAAGGTAAATACTAAAAAGTCGCGGACGCTTTTACCCTCTTTTTCATCTTTTTTATTTTTATAAACAAAAATAACAGATAATATATAATTGATAATTAAGCCAACAATAAAACCAAAGGTTGTCGCTAAAGCTTTTTCAATATGCCAGTTTCCGAGAATAATCTCCGGTAATAAGTATTCTTCGGAAATAAAACTGACCGCCCAGTCAACTAACGTCGCTAATCCGCCAACAATCAAGAAACGAAAGATTTCCCAAATTAAATCGCGATGTTTTAAATACAATTCTTTTAACTTCATGCCTAAAATCTTACTCCCATAATTTGAAATAGTCAATTGAAGATTTTCAAAGATAACAATTGTCTAAAATATTATTCAATTCCGAATTTAATTAAACCATCATCTTTGCTTTCAACGCTTAAAACTTTATTTAGTTTATCCCTTTTTGTAAAAAGCAAGCTAATAAAATGATGGATATAGGCAAAAGGAATCAAAATAATAGAACGAGAATAAGGATATTTTTCAAATAGCAGATGCAAAGGGATAAAAACCTTTTTTAGCAAATAGACAAACTTGTTATCCTTTGAATGGGCAAATTTGCTTTTATTGATATCATTTTCCTTTCCAAAACCATGTATTCCTGAACGCAAAGAATAATTAATCAATTCTTCAATGTCATCGCGTTTATAGTATTTCATTCCGCATTGAATTAGCTGCTCTGGATTATATTCAAAAATATATTCTAATTCATTAATAATCGTATTAAAAAAATCACTAATCTCTAATTCATTAACATATGAGAGAATTTTTTGATAGTTCATTTTTTTCTTAGTCAGCATTAAATAAACATCTCCGAGTTCACGTACTCCCGCTCCGGATTTTAAATGTTTATGGTAATGCATCAATAAAAAAACAAAATGATATTCATCTTCTAGATGGCAGCGATAGCCCTCACAGCTTTTAATATATTTGAAAGGATTATGGAAAAATTTATCGCCTTTTTCACCTTCTTCTAAAAGTTGATGATGAAGTTCGGCATAAGATTTATCGTAAACATATTCCGCGTGGTGTTTAGCTATCGAATCGAGAACAAAAGAGTTTTCTTCTAATAGTTTCCGAGCTTTTAGATAATCTTTGCCGTCAACGCAAAAATCAATATCGCCAGATAAGCGAAGATTTCTATCATCATATAAAGGAAATAGTTCATAACCTTTAAAGAAGAAATATCTAATTTGATTCGCCGAGAAAATATCAGCAATTTTTTCAGCTATTTCGTCGTATTTTTCATGTAAAACAAACGAAGAAAGATAATATTTCTTAAAACGCGAGTCATTAGATACTTTATATAAATAAGGCAAAAAAGTTTGCTCAGAAATAATTCTCATCTGATTTTTTAATTCTTCATCAGAAGGAAGTGTTATTTTTCTATTTTGAATGCCCGCCGAAAATAAATTTAAAATAAAATTCATAATTCACCTAAATCTAAAATTTTTACATCGCTTGGTAAAATTAAATCATGATGAGTAATAATCATCTTTGATTTATTTATCGCAAGTAAATTATTAACAATCTGATTTTCAGTATTTTTATCAAGAGAAGAAGTAAATTCATCAAGGAGTAAAATTTCTTTATCAAGAAGCAAATTAATCGCTAAAAGTATTCTTTGAATTTGTCCGAGAGAAAGCCCACCGCCTCTTTCATAAAGAGGTGTATCTAATCCTTTTTCTTTTTGCATTAATTCATCATAAATACAGGCAGTTTTTAATGCCTCAACAATTTTTTCTTCATTCGCGTCATTCACGAATAAGGCAATATTTTCTCTAACTGTTCCAGAGAATAAAATATTATCTTGAACAACATATGAAAACAAACCATACACGTTGGATAATGGATATTTCTTTCCATTAGATATCACATCAAGTTCTCCACTTTTTGGTTTTAAAAATCCTAAAAGTAAATTAAATAATGTCGATTTACCGCGTCCAGATGGTCCTTTAATAATCAATGTCTCGCCTTTATAAAAAGTAAATGACAAATTTTTAAAAATCGGATAATCAAAATCAAAGCAAAGGTCTTTTACTTCAATTTTTTCAAAATCGCTTATTTCAATTCTTTGGTAATCATTAGGAAGCGACAATAATTTATCAACTCTAGCTTTACTTACTTTATAAGCATTGTAACGCGATAACAATGATCCAAATCCGGAAATAGGGCCTTCAAAATAAGAAACGAGCATCGTAAGTGTCGTTAATTCGCCAAAAGATATTTTATCATTAGAGATAAGATAAGCTCCAAAAATTACGGCTAATGCTGATATCAAATTTAAAAATAGTGAAAATCCCCCACTTCCAATAATTGAAAGAAAGTTACGTTTATTTTTAATTCGATAGTTATCAAGCATTTTTTGATCGAGCAATTTAGAAAAATTCGTCTCGGCATCATTAGCCTTTATCATCTTGATATTTTCATAACTTTCCTGCATAAAAGCATTAACTTTTCCATCGCTTTCCAATGCTGCTTTATGAAATTTTTTTAAATAGGAAGAATAGATTCTTGAAAGAAGAAATGCAATGACTGCAATTGCTAACAAAACTAATAAAATCTGATAAGAAATAATTGCAATCGCAGCAATAGCTAATACAAACCGCGAACCATAAAGAAAAAGTGAAGGTATAATTTCACTGACACCGGCGTTAATATTATTAACATCATTAAGATAAATATTCGAAAGTTCTCCGCTATGATAAGCGCGTAATGATGTAAGATCTTTTTTTAAAAGATTATCATATATCTCTTTCTTCAGATGAACTTCAACTCTTAATGATAATTTATTTCTAATCATCAAAGCGACAATAGAAATAGCGATTAAAACAATGATAATGGAGAGAAATAGAATAACTAACCAAACCAAGGGCTTTTTTGCGACTGCATTATCAATTAAATAGCGAGCCAAAAATGCCTCAGCAATTAAAAGCGAGGAACGAATAACGTTGATTATTGATAAAATAGTTAATGATAATTTAAGATTTTTCATTAAATTTTCCTCAATTTAATTATTAAGTAACGAAGAAAGCGAAAACGCCAAAAGAAAAGATAGATGCGATATTTTTTATCTGAAAACAAAACTTTCTTTTCGTTAATAATAACATAGATAGCTTTGGCAAGAATCTGATCTTCACGAATATTTTTTTCAATTTTTGTTTGATGGTCACCGAGAAGAAAGAACTTATTCTTCTTCACTTTAAAAATTCTATGCAATACGTATTGTCCGTTATCGCGAAGATAAAAAACAATATCATTTTTCTTTAAGGCAAATGGTTTGCTTAATGCAACTAAATCACCCGTATGAAGGAATGGCTGCATCGAAGTCCCGTTGATCGGCATAATAAAGACTTTATCTTGTTCGAGAGTCTCTTTTAAACCATCAACAAAAAAATTAATCTCCATAAACAATATTAAGTGTCTTCAGCTGATTAATTGTCACGATGATGTCTTGTTTGGCTTTTTCTTTGCTAACATCATATTCTGCAACCATCTTTTCAGTTATATCATCAATGGAAAGATTATTCATAACACCTTCGACTATCAAAAGGGATGTCGGGTTTAAAGTAATGACTTTTGAATAATCGACACTTTTTTTACTTTGGCGAACTAGCAATGCTTCATCACCAACTTTTTTAATCACATAATCTGTATTAAATTTCATAATCATCCTCCAAAACTTTCTTTAATGTTAGCACCGCTTCTTGAGAAATGTCACAGGATAAAGCATAAAAGTTTACTGAAGAGAGAATCTTATCAGTTACTTCATCCCAAATTTCCTTTGCTAACATAAATGAGGTATTAAGAATATGCGGAAGCAACTTAATAAAACCATCTTTTGGTTTTACTTTAGAAGCGACATTTTTACCTCTACTTAATAAAACTATACCTTTTAAAGGGACAATTAAATTATTGTCAATTAAAGATTTTCCAGAAAAAGGATTTGGGTAAATAAGCAATTGATTATCTTTAAGCAAGATTAAATTCTTATCATCATTTATCGTCGTAACATTACAATACTTCCGCCATAAATCAGCATGCGTAGATTTTCCTGTTCCTGAGGAAGCTACGAGTAAATATCCATTACCTTGATAAGCAAATGATGAAGAATGGATGAGTATACCTTTTTTTCTTTTAAAAATAAAATAGAGAAAAGCATATTCGCACATTAAATATTCACTAGCGAATGTTTTGAATTTTTCATCAATATAAATCGTCGCAGTGTTTTCGCGATAAACGATAATTCCTAAGTTTTGTTTATCAGCAGTCATTTGCTTTTGATAGAGACATTCTCCTTGATATATTTCATAAAAAGCTGATGAAATAATTTTTTCATTAGGTAAAGAAGGTAATGTTGAAGTAAACACCACTTCGATAACAACATCACCCTCTGCTTCACTTTGATATTTTTGGAGCTGAGAAATCATTTTTAGGGAATGGACAAGAAATTGAAAATTTACCTCGCCAATCAAGCAATTTATAATCATTCAATAACCTCGTAAATGAGTTTTGATGGTTCAACTACTTCATCGCTAAAAGCGTAGGAATCATGAATAAGTTGCTCCGCTTCGGCAAATTTTTCAAAGTTTGTATACAGATAAGCTAAAATATCGCCTTTTTTTACCACATCACCAACTTTTTTTGTCAAAGTAATGCCGCTAGCATAATCAATCGAATCTTCTTTTTTAGCTCTGCCAGCACCTAAAAGCATCGCACCTTCGCCAATTTTTAAAGCGTCGATAGCTTTAATATAGCCATCATGCTTTGAAATAAGCGGTTTAACTATTTTTGCCTTAGGGAACTTATCAAGATCATCAATATAAGTAGAATCGCCACCCTGTGCTTTGACCATCTCTTTTAATTTAGCTAAGCCCTCACCGGAAGCAATATGCTCTTTAATAAGTTTTTCCCCTTCAGTTACTGTTTTACAAATATTTGCTTGGGTTAAAATAATTCCGCCTAATCTCACGCATAAGGTCTCAAAGTCTTTTGGACCATGTCCTTTTAAAGTATTAACCGCCTCAATAACTTCTAAAGCATTACCGATATTATTACCAAGCGGTTCGTTCATATCGGTGATAACCGCTTTGGTGTTTTTATTGAAGGCTTTGCCAATTTCAACCATCAATGAAGCGAGTTTTTTTCCGTCCTCTAATGTTTTCATGAAAGCTCCATTACCAAACTTAACATCGAGAAGAATAGTATCTGCATTAGCCGCGAGTTTTTTTGACATAATTGATGAAGCGATTAACGGAAGGGAATCGACTGTCGCAGTAACATCTCTTAAAGCATAAAGTTTTTTATCAGCAGGAACTAAATTTTGGCTTTGACCAATAATAGCAATATTAATATCATTAACCTGTTTGATAAATTCTTCACTGGTAAGATTAATTCTCATTCCCTTAATTGATTCAAGTTTATCGAGAGTTCCTCCGGTATGTCCTAATCCTCGTCCGGACATCTTTGCTACCTTAACTCCGCAGCTTGCAACCAAAGGGAGTAATGCTAACGAAGTTTTATCACCTACTCCACCCGTGGAATGTTTATCAATTTTTACACCTTTTATTTTACTTAAATCAATTACATCACCTGAATGTAACATCGCTTCCGTCAGAGCAAAGGTTTCTTCTTTGGTCATCGAATTAAAACAGATGGCCATTAATAAAGCCGAAACTTGATAATCCGGTATTTCATTATTGACGTAACCTTTAATAAAAAAATTGATTTCTTCCTTGCTTAAAGGAAGATTAAGTTTCTTTTTTTCGATAATTTCTGTCATTAGCATAATTAATCTCTCTCTTTCTAGTACATTATAGCAAAGAAAAGAATGAAAAAAAACCAGACATTAATGTCTGGTTTCATTTAAATGGCGAGATAAGATAACTAATGATGAAGCCATATTCTCATTTTGAACAATAATATCCTTATTAACATTTAATTTAGTAGGGGCAAAATTCCAAATAGCCTTCACTCCGCTTCGGACGAGATTATCGCAGGCTTCTTGCGCATGGACGGCCGGAACAGTGATAATTCCAACATGTATTTCATGTTTCTTACAAAAAGAAGGTAATTCCGCTAACGATTTAATCGTATATCGTCCAACTTTTTGATTTATTTTATCAGGATTCTTATCAAAAGCTGCAACAATTTCTAATCCATACTCAGCAAATCCTTGATAATTAAGCAAAGCTGTACCTAGCGAACCGACACCGATTAAAACTGATTTATTATTATTCTTCATTCCTAAAAATAATGAAATATCCGTCAAAAGCTCATCGATTTCATAACCGACTTTCGGCTTGCCACCAGTACGTGAAATCAAAGCTAAATCTTTTCTGACTTGAACATCATTTAACTCTAAGCTTTTAGCAATTGCTGTTGATGAGAGATATACTTCTCCCTGAGCTTTCATCTTTTTCAGATAATCCAAATAAAAAGGAATTCTCTTAAGTGTGTTTTGTGAAATATATACTTTTCCCATATCTTTATTTTAAATCTTTTAATACTTCTCTTTCAATACTTTTATATCGATTAGATAGAGACTATATCAATTAATTCATCAAAAGAGGAAATACAATATTTTGCCATTGAATTGGCTTTTTGAGAGAGAAGGCAAGTATCAAATCCCCCATTAATTCCGCTTTCAATACCGACTAAGGAATCTTCAACGACGAGTAAATCTTTTTTTGGTAAATCGATTTTTTCTGAGGCAATTAAAAAGACTTCTGGATCTGGTTTAGGTTCTTTGATATCCTTACCGCTAACAACTACTGAAAAATATTTCTTCATGTTAGTTTGCTCTAATAATTCCTCAGCGTGCCTACTTGAAGAAGCAATCGCCATTTTTACTCCTGCAGCCTGCATTTTATTTAAAACTCTAGTAACTTTAACTGAAACAAAATTTTCATCAATATTTTTTAAATATTGCTCATAATAGAAATCTTTCTCTTCTATTAGCCGTTTTTGATTATTTTCATCAAGAGTAATTTTTGCGTGTTCAAGAATCTTTTTTAAAGCTTCTTTTTTTGATATACCCAAAGTTTCTTCAAACATTAAATCATATAAAAAGATGTGCTCATTAAAGCATACTTTCTTCCAAGCTAAATAATGAAGTTTATCACTTGGTAAAATTACGCCATCTAAATCGAAGAGCACACCTTTATATTTCATCCTATCACCTTATATCAATTATATAATTTAAGGTGAATAAGATAAAGTTAATCAATAATTCCGTGACGGAAATCAATCTTAAACGCTTTAGCTAAGGTTAATAATTGTTCATTTGTAATGGATTGTAAACGAGGTTTATCGCAAATTTTCATATAAATTTCTGCAGCTTTTTCAATTGTTTCGATTAATCCGAAGACTTCATCAAGAGTCTTTCCGGTGCAGAATAAACCATGTTGAGCCCAAACAACTGAACGATATTCCTTCATCTTTTCAGCAGTAGCAATACCGATTTCTTCGCCTCCGCAGAGAATCCATGGTAATACTGCAATTCCTTCTGGGAAAACAACGATTGATTCTGTTTGCATCTTCCAAAGATCTTCAGTCCAATGATTAGAATCTAAATCATGAATATGGGTCATGCAGATAACATTTGTTGGATGGCAGTGGCAAACCAAACGATGTTTTGGATCAACTTTTAATCTTTCGATATGACATTTTAAATGAGTTGGTGCCTCTGAAGTTGGTGCACCACCATCTTTGTAACCCCAAAGTAAACCGAGAGTATGATTATCAATAACTTTAAGAATTCCTAAATTAGTTTCAGGATCTTTGAGGCAGTTTTTAAAATACTTTCCGGTTCCGGTAATAATAAAATATTTACCGACAATTGATGACATATCAAAGTTATAAGTAAATGTTCTTTTAACTTTGTCAGTATCACAAACCGATTCTACTTCTTCTTCAGTTAAGATATAAGAAAGGTTACCACCATTTCTTTCATCCCAGCCATGCTTATATAATAAATCAAGAATTTCTGTTACTTCTTCAATGCATTTGTATCCCATTTTCATTAATCTCCTCTTTTAAGTAAAACTTCTTTTTCATATTTTTTGATTTCATCAAACCAAGATTTATCACCGACAACATTTTGTCTCTTGCAATACTCTTGCCATACTTCATCAAACGGTAAATCTTTAATTTCTTCTTGCATAACCATTAATTCGGTAAACTTAGCTTCATCTTGTAATTTTGCAAAAGTTTCCCAAGGTGTTAATAGAGCTTTAAGAAGTGCTTTTTCCATGTTTCTGCTACCAATAATTAAAGCAGCAACTCTATTAATTGAAGCATCAAAATAATCAAGGCCGATATAAGCTCTATCAAGAGCATTGCATTTAACTAATTCATTAGCGACATCTTGTAAATCATCGTTTAATCTTAAAACGTGATCAGAATCCCATCTAACTGGTCTTGAAACGTGGAAAGCTAAACGCGGAGAGAACAATAGTAGCGATGAAATTTTATCAGCGACATTTTCAGTTGGATGGAAATGGCCGGTATCAAGCAAGCAAAGAACATTATTCTTCATCGCATATGAAAGGTAGAATTCATGTGATCCGGTTGTATATGATTCAACACCGATTCCAAATACCTTGCTTTCAACAGCATCATCTTCGTATTCGCGGTCAACCCTAACGCTAAAGATTTCATCAAGAGATTCTTTTAATCTTCTTCTTGGTCCTTGTCTATCAGCAGGAACATCTTTTAATCCATCAGGAATCCAAATGTTACAAAGTGATCTTTGTTTTAATTCCTTACCAAAATATTCAGCAATTTTTCTAGAATTGATACAGTGCCGAATCCAGTAATCGCGAACTTCTTTCTTTGGTGAAGATAAAGTTAAATTATCAACAACCATCGGTGAAGAGAACATCGTTGGGTTAAAATCTAATCCTAAATTTCTCTTTTTAGCATATTCGACCCAAGCTGCAAAATCTTCTGGTTGAATATCCGCGCGGTCGACATCTCTGTCAGTGACTAAATATGTAGCATGCAAATTAATTTTTTTCTTGCCAGGAATAAATTTTAAAGCTTCATCAAGATCTCTTGTCAATTCTTCAAAATTTCTTGCTCTTCCCGGATAATTACCAGTTGTTTGAATACCACCAGATAATGGTCCAGCATGCTTTTCAAATCCGATGACATCATCGAGCTGCCAGCAATGAATAGAAATAGCGACATCTTTTAATGTATCAAGAGCCTTTTCGACATCGACACCATAGCTCTTATAAAGGTCAATAACTTCTTTTTTCATTTAAACCTCCTTAATTTCAAAAGAATCTTTGACTAATTTTCTTGCTTGTTTAATATCTTTAATTTTATGATCAGCAATCAACTGAACTAAAATATTACCTATTGAGGTAGCTTCAGTCGGTCCAACAAAAACCTTTTTTCCAAGATAATTTTTCGTAAGTGTAGAAAGATGTAAATCTTGTGATCCTCCACCGATAATATAGAGTTCATCGTACTGCTTACCGGTAATTTCCTCAATTTCGGTAAAAGCGCGCCTATATTCATTAGCCAATGAATGATAGATAACGCTTAAGACATCCTTTAACTCAAGAGGCTGATCAAAACAGGAATTAACTGCATCTATCATCGATTTTGGAGCTAAGAATTTATCATCGTTTACATCAATAATTCTTTCAAACGATGATGTCTTAGCTAAAGCGATTAACTCTGGGAAGGAAACCTTTCTTCCTTCCTTTGCTGAAACTTCTCTTCTAACGTTTTGAAGCATCCATAAACCCATAATATTCTTTAAAAAGCGATAGGTTTTGTAAGCTCCACCTTCATTGGTAAAGTTGTGTTCCATACTAATTTTTGAAAGAATAGGTTTTCTATTTTCTGTACCGATTAATGACCAAGTCCCTGATGATAGATATACTTCATCTTTCTCGGAAGGGTAAGATAAGACAGCAGAAGCTGTATCATGCGAGGCGCAGAGAATTACTTTGCAATCAAATCCAACTTCTGAAGCGATTGCTTTGCTAAAATGTCCTAATAACGTTCCCGGTTCAACAATCTCAGTAAAAAGAGATTTGTTTAAACCAAGGCTTTCAATTGCATCAAAATTCCAACTTTTAGTTTCTGCATTAAGCAATCCAGTTGTAGAGATATTTGAATATTCATGTCCTTTTTTACCAGTTAAGACGAAACTTAAATATTCTGGAATCATCAAAAATGTACTTGCTTTGTCAAGTCTACCTTTTTTCTTATCAGCATAGAATTGGTAGATTGTGTTAAATTTTTGAAATTGAATACCGCTATGAGAATAAAGCTTATCAAATGGATAAATCTTATGCACTTCATCAATAACATCTTCTGTTCTACTATCGCGATAAGCATAAACCGGATAAATAATTTGATCTTGTTTATCAAGCAAAACGTAATCAACTGCCCAAGTATCAATTGCCAAAGTGGTAGGTATTTTGTTAATTTCATGGCACTTTTTAATACCGTTGATAACCTCTCGACGAAGATGGTCAATATCCCATGTTAAATGATTATCCTTATTACTGACATTATTCTCGAATCGGTATATTTCCTCAAGTACAAGTTTTCCGTCGACAATTGAGCCAAGAATATGACGACCCGAGGAAGCACCAATATCGATAGCTAAGTAGTATTCCATAATAACCTCCTTATCTTCGCCTTTATTTTATCAAAAAATGTAAGCGTTATTATATAACTATCTTGCACTCATTTATAATTATTTTGTAAAATACAATTATGCATAATCGTTTTCCTTTATTTTCTGATCAAAGCAATCTTCTCTACATTTCTGAGACGATTATCGATAAAGAATTTTACTCTTCTATGCATTCGCATCCGAATCTAGAAGTTCTCTTTTTTATCGACGGAGAAGGATTTATTCGTTCAAGTGAAGAAAAAATAAAAGTTAGTAAGCATGATATCGTCATTATTAACGCTAATACCATGCATTACGAGGACACTACTAATCTCGTACATTTTTACGCTATTGGAATCAACGCTTCGGAAATATTTCTTCATGAAACATTCAAGAAGCAAATAATCCACATCAGACCAGAAAAAAATAATGGCAATGAAATAGAACTAATATACCGAATGATTTACCAAGAAGCTTCATTAAAAGTGGAGTCATCATTAGATATTATTACTTCTCTTTATAAGATACTGCAGACTCTTTTATCAAGGACAAAACCCCTATTCTTTTATACAAAACAAACAGATAAATATTCCTCAGTCGTAGCTTCTACGATGAATATCATCGATAACTATTTTTATTCTGATTTGAAACTAGAGGAGATAGCCGCGCGTTTTTCAATTTCTGTTTCCTCTCTTTGCCATCAATTCAAAAATGAAACCAATACTTCTTTAATCGACTATAAGCTAAATTGTCAAATAAATGAAGCTAAGAACTTATTAAGAGTAACTGACATGTCAATGACGCAAATTTCATCAGCAATCGGATTTAATTCATCATCGTATTTTGCAAAAATTTTTAAATTAAAAACCGGTATGACACCAAGCCAATACCGGAATAATGCGAAGAATAAAAATTACAATATTTCCTCAACTTCAACATCATCGCACTGAATTGCTAACGCATCATCAATTTTAAAAATACCATCGACAAATGTTGTTTTCGATGCAATATATGGATTGCGAAAACGCGATATAATTTTATTTAACGAAGAAAAATAATCATCGCTTAACGACTTCAAATTATGAAAAACAAAATGGAAAGATAATCCTTTAAACTCATTGGTAACACCATCATTATCCATAGAAACAATCTCGCAATCGAGATGAAGAGAATTACCAACCAAACGGAGATATGTTACCCTCGCATCCTTGAAGTCAAAATATTCAGCAAATTTTTCTAAAGTTAACACCATATAATCACCTTTATTTCATTATAAAGGAAAATTTTCAACAATAAAAGATAAAGGACGCAACACTTTTATAAAATAGAAAAAGTAAGGCAAAACCTTACTTTTTTCCAATCTTCGTAATTGAGCGAAGCATTTTTAATTTCTTTGCTGTATATGGAGGATATTTAGTTTGGACTTCCATTCTTCCCTTTTCATAAACAGCTTTTTCATGTGAGAAAATTCTAAATGAATACTTTCCGTGATAGGAATTAAATCCTGAGTTTCCAATGCCTCCAAATGGTAAATGATGGTTGGTCAACATCATAATGCAATCATTAATTCCCAAAGATCCAGCTGCGACATTCTCTTCAAAATAAGTAATTTCTTTTTTATCAGAAGAGAAAATATAGCTTGCTAACGGGCGATCCATTTTTCTAATAACCTCGACAGCATCATGGAAATTATCATATTCAATAATTGGTAATAATGGTCCAAATATTTCTTCTTGCATTATTTTATCGTCAAAAGCGACATTATCAATAACTGTCGGTTCTAAATATAAACCTTCGTTTTTGCCTCCGAAGACAACTTTGCTCTGATCAATTAATCCTAATAAGCGATTAAGTTGTTTTTCGTTGACGACATGAACAAAATCTTTGCTAAGCACATCACCATCAAAATATCCTTTGCGAATTTCAGCAATAATTTTTTTAATTAATTGATCCTTTACTTTTTTATCAACATAGACATAATCAACTGCAACACAAGTTTGCCCGGCATTTAAAAATTTTGCCCAAGTGATACGATGAGCTGCGATATCTAAATCTGCAGTAGCCGTAACAACGCAAGGCGATTTGCCACCTAATTCTAATGTTAATGGAGTCAAATGATGACTTGCTTTTTCCATTACGATACGTCCAACATTTGTTGAACCTGTAAAGAAAATATAATCAAAAGGTAAATCTAATAATTCTTGATTTTCTTTTATTCCGCCAGTAACTACTGATAAAAGTCCATCTTCAAAATAATCGGAAATTACTTTTAATACTTCTGCCACCTTTGGCGCGTATTCACTAGGTTTGAGTATTACAGTGTTTCCAGCTGCCAAAGCACCAATTGCAGGGACTAAGGCTAATTGCAAAGGGTAATTCCAAGGAGCAATTACTAAAGTTACACCATATGGTTCATAGTAAAGATGATTTTTTGATGGAAAATTAAGCAAATTTGTTCCAACTTTTTTGCGTTTACTTAATGATTTCAGATGTTTTAAGAAATAGTCAATTTCCATTATACACATCGATAATTCCGAGGCATCAACTTCAAATTCCGATTTATTTAAATCGTCCTTGAATGCTTTATAAATGTCTAAGCGGTGGTCATTGAGAGCTTTTTTTAATGTTTTCAAGTTCTCTTTACGAGTATTTATGTCTTTAGTGCATGATGCAGCAAAATACTGTTGCTGTAAAGAAAATAATTCTGGTATTATCATAACTACCTCCAATCTATTTTTTTGTAGTAACCATCTATTAACGAATAAAGGTAACATCTAGAATCTTTATTTAGCACTCTTAAAATATAATCATGATATACCTTCAATTGTTTTAGATAGGCAGCATCGTCAAGATGCTTTAATTTGTAGTCTATTATAATGCAATTATCATTGTCAACAATCAACAAATCAATACTACCCGAAGCGATTTCATCTGAAAATTGATACTCCTTATAAAAATGAGGGTTTTTCAGATTTTTTATGATATATGACGAAAGAAACTTTTCAATATAACTACGATATTCTGCTTCGATTAAATTAAAATCCGGATTTGTAAAATCAATCAATTCAAGATAAAAATGTAACTTTTCTCCTAAATTCAATAATCTATCATCAGAAGCGAAAGAAAGTTGTTTGCTCGCGCGAACATCGTCTACTTTTGTTCTATTAATATCAATTTTATCTAAGCGAATGGATTTTTGAGAAATTGAAACATTCTTTTGATTAAACATTCCACCTTTAATTTCTTTTTCTTCAATTTGAAAATAATCTTTATCAGCTAAGAGAAGACTCCCTAAACAATTAAATTGACCAGTAATGTATTCTTTTTCGAGAAGTTTCTTTGGCAGAAGAAAATAGAGTTTTTCTTTTGCCCTAGTAAGTTCAACATATAATAGTCTTATTTTTTCAGAGCGATCAGCTAATTTATCGTTTTTCATCAATTCATCACCCAAATATGATTTGCTTAAATCATGTTTAGGGAAACTAGCCATTCCATTACTAGAAATATAGAAGGTTTCTTTAGCATCAACATCATTAAATTTGCTAGATAGTCCAACGCAATAGACGATAGGAAATTCTAATCCTTTCGATTTAAAAATATTCATGATTTTAACTGCTTCAAAAGATGTTGATGAAGAAGGAACCTCTAACTTTAGTTCATATTCGCGAATTTTATCAAAATACGTTATAAACTCATCTAAAGTATATCCATTTTCACATAGGCTCTTAATCAGTGATAAGAAATAGTCGAGATACTTTTCTGACGCAGTAATATCACCGAGATTGACTAACTTTGAATAGAATCCAAGCTTTTCGACTAAAGCAATAATTAGTTCATAAAATGATAAATATCCATGTTTTACAATATTATTAATTTTATCGGTGACTAGATGATAATCATTATTTTTTAAAGAATTGAAAAGCGCTTCATCACTTAATGAAAAAAGATAACTTCTTCCTAACGAAAGATATGCATGCTTGAAGACATTTGAAGAACAATCTTTTTCAAATAAACACTTAATCATTTTAAGCAATGACGAAAATACCATTATCAAATGATTATCGATAATATTTTCGTTGCTTTCCATAAATAATGGAATTTGATAGCTAGCAAATACTTTTTGGAATGTAACAAATTCGGTTCCGCGATCGGCAAGAATACAGAAATCAGATAATTTTGCCTTTCTTAAAACCGGCTTATTATTCACGTACTCCATGGCTTCAAAGCCAGAATTTATCTTAGAAATTATATCTTCACAAATCAATGAAGCTTCTATTTCACTCTTTTTTAAATGGCGAGATTGATATTTTTCTTGGTCATAACTAATTATTAAGCTATGATACGAAAAATCGCTGTATTTACAATTTGCATAATCTTGATTTCCAGTATTAATATGATGATCTTTTAGATAATTAGCTCCGCCCATTTCTAAAGTCATAATCTTTTCGAAAAGATGATTAATATCTTTTAATACTTCATCGCGAGAACGAAAATTATCGCTTAAGGAAATTAACTCACCTCCGATGTGCTCTGAATATCGAGCAAACTTATCTATAAAGATTTCTGGAGTTGCATTTCGGAAACGATATATACTTTGTTTTACATCACCGACTTGATAGACATTATTATTACTAATTAAAGCTATAAAATTTTCTTGTAATGACGAGGTATCTTGATATTCATCAATCATGATGGTTTTAAAATTATTTCTTAACTCAGAAGCGATTTCCGGATGCGTTTTAAGCAAAGCAATACCTTTTTTAGCTATATCCGAAAATGAATAGAGATGTTGTTTATTTTTGTATTCTTCTAATCTTCTTTTTAATTCTTTACATGTCTTTACAAGGAAGGCAGCAAATACTCTGTTATCATTGTTTTCCCGATAAACATCTTCTTCTAATTGATAATTTTTAAGCATTACCATTATTTCATTTTTTAAGGCTTTTATCTGTTCAATTAATGTTTTGTCTTCGACATTATTTGAAGATGGCAAGCGAAAATTTATCGAAGCAACTTTTTCATCAAGCGTTGAACTAGAAAAATATTGATTTAAACTTTTTTGCATTGATAAAGCATATTTTTCATCACCGGTTTCACTTGCTAAAGTCAAAAGATCTGAGATTTTTTCATCCAATAAATCTGAGTAATTTTTTATTCTGTCAAGAATAGTTTCCTTGCTGAAACTATTGAGAAAATTATCGTAAAACGCCTCTTCATCATCACAAGCATCAGCTTTTTTAAGAATTTTTAAAACTAACGAAGAGAGAGTCTTATCATCTCGATAGCAGAATACTTCAACCATTTTTTTGAATGTTTCATCGGTTTGATAAAGATTGGCGAACATGTTTTCGATTTCTAATTTTAAAAAGATTTCTAAAACATTACTATCGATGATATTTATCTCATTTTCCATATTTAAGAGATAATGATATTTTTTCACAACTGCATAAGAAAATGAATCAAATGTTGAGATATAAGCATTATCGACTTTCATCGCCTCTTCCTTATTAATTGATAATAATTTCTTTTTAATACGCGCTTTCATTTCATTGGCAGCCAATTTAGTAAAAGTCAATATTAAAAAATCTTCGATATGGTATCCTTTTTCTTCAATTAAATAACGGACTCTTTCTGAAAGGACTTGCGTCTTACCAGATCCCGCTCCTGCTGACACAAGGCAGTCTGATGATGAAAACTGATAAGCTTTTTCTTGATCTTTAGTAAAATTCATTCTTCATCATCCTCCTCTTCTTCAGGTGTAAGGTAAATATTATCTCCATAATCGTGATAACAAATATCTTTAAATGCGCAATATTCACAGGAAATATTATTATTTTTTAAAATTTTTGGGTTAATAGTAAATTCACCTTTTTCAATTAAGTTAACACATTCATTTAATTTTTTCTTAGCGATATCAATATATGACAAAAATTCATCTTTTCCGGTAATAGCTACTTCTTTTTTCCTGCCTTTTCTCTTAATAAAGGCTGCATCACCTTCAATTATCGCTGGATCGTCTAAGGTTATTCCATTTAGAAGCAAGTAATCATAATCATCTTTCTTATAATCTCTCGAAAGAATGCGTTTTATATAAAGACCAGAGAGCTCACTAGATTTAAAAGAAGAATTTTGAGTTAGCAAATAATATAGAGGTAACTGCAAAGACAAACCAAATTCTAATTGATTTTTATCAAAGACAAAGTCACTGGTTTTATAGTCTGTAATAATATAGTGATTATTACCTGCGCAAATTAAATCTATTTTGCCGATTAAAAGCGATTTATCATCAATCTGATAACTATATGACCCCTTCTCCGCATAGTGATATTTAAGCGGTGATTTTTCAAAAAATAATTTTTGTTGTTCAACAGCCTTGACTAAAGGTGTTTCTAGCATACTGATTAAGAAATAATCGCGCGGAGAAAGATTATTGACCAAATAAGATAAAAATGGTTTGACTTCATCTTTAACTAAATCCTCCATCATTTGGTGAGCAATTGTACCAATCACCGAAAAAATAGTATCTTCATGATCATCAATTTTTAAAATATTCGAAAGATAATAATGGAAAGCGCAATGAAAGAATAAATCAATTGAGGTATAGGAAAGAATAATTTTATCAATTGAAAAAGGAAATTTTTGGAAGGCATGTTGATAATTGCGATATTGATAATCTTTTTCATCTAAGTCAGCAACATATGGTGAAATATAAGAAAATTTCTTTTTATCATCAAAATGTTTACCTAAAAAATAATTAATATGTTCCTTTGAGAAAAAAATATCCTTAAATTGATATTTTTCTTTCTTAATTGATAGAATTTCAATTAATGGTGAAACGTAATATTGTTCTTGATAGTTCTTTTCTGAAAAAGAAAGATAAACATGTTCAAGAGAAAATAAAATATGTTTAATCTTTTCTAATTCTAAAATCATATTTTCATGTGAAGTCAATCTACCTAACGCCGTTTTTTCTTTATCAGAGAGAAAATCATCATCTTTGCTATTAGACGGATATTTTTCTAATCGAAAATCAGGGATAAGAATATAGTCATCAAAATTTGTTTCATCAAGAGAAACGCAAGCAATATCACCGTCTAAGGCAAATGACATTTTTTTGGCAAAAAAGCTCAGAAAAGGCAATATTTCATCAGCATTAAGGTAGTTTTTTTGTTTAAGATACTTAGCAATTAATTGATTGAATAAATCTGAATTTTTAATATCTGCAATAACTTGTTTATAAGTAGTTTCAACATCACCGGAATATTCTTTCAAAAATAACTGAAAATCATCGCTATAATAATATTTTTCAAAATTATTACTAAAAAATGTAAAAGGTAATAATGAATTATACTTGAGAAGCGACAAAAAATAATTACTATCACAAACAACTTTTATTTTGCTTGTAGGAATACCCTTTTTTAAAAGTTCGCCGATTCTTTCAATCAAATAACGAATTTCATCTTCGCGCGACTCAAAAGAATAATACGATAAAGAATTTGCATTATTTTCTTCATAAAAATTATAAGAAAGATTATGCAAATCAAGAAGTTTAAGCAGTTCTTTATTATATTTTTGATATTTTGGAAGATAGATATTTCCACGCTTTAGAAATTCGACATATGGTTGATTAACATTAATACATCCTTCGTTAATTAATTTTTCTCGGATTGATAATAATTCATCAATATGCTGACTTACATTAGATTTCAAAAAGAACAAATTGTCATTTATTTCTGAAGCATTTGCAAACGAACGGGTCAAACGATAAAGAGCAATTAAACTATCATCATTACCATAGTAGGAAAGATTAGAAAAAAGCTCTTTTTCAGTTAGAGCTTTAAAATCTTTTATAGGATTTTTATTTCTATGGTCGAGTAAAATGTTTTTATCAAAAGACGAAACAATATAATAATCCTTATTCATCCTTTTTAACCTCATAATTGAAATGTAGATATGGCGTATTTTCTGGATAAAATTCTTCTAAAGTTTTTTTCATTGCTTCGAAAGAACTTTTAGAAAGCATCTTTTCGTTTTCTTTACGGTCTAAATTTTTATCTGGATAAATAGGATCTAACACTTTAATGACCGGGTAGACATGGTTTTTTAAAATACGACCTTTTCTAAACATTACAGTCATAGGAATGACCGGTTTATTGCTTCTACTCGCAAAGCGAAATGCACCTTCGTAAAACGGACGTAATCCTGGATAATAAGGCCATAAAAAACCTTCAGGAGCTACAGCGATAAAGCCGTTATTATCTAAAATATCATCAATAGTTTTTAGAAAATTTTTATGAGCTTTAAAAGATGTCGGAATTGGAACGCAATTAACGTATTTCATAAAAAAGCGAGCGATTGGCACACCAAAAGATTCTTCTAAAGTTAATATTTTAATAAAAGAAAATCGCGTAATCAAAGCATCAATCATTACAATATCCATAAAATTGACATGATTAAATATGACGACTCCACCTTCTTTTTTTATTTTTTTAAATTTCTTTTTGTCAATAATTTTCACATGCTGAAAAACATAAAAATAAAAAGTAAAAACGACGCATGCGATGAATAAAATCGTATAAGAAAATGCTTTTTGAAAAAAGCCTTTTGGAATAAATTGATATTTTTCATCGCACTTAAAACCCTTGCCGGTATTAACTTGGGCAATATGTTGAGCAAAATTATCTTCCGGATAGGATGTGTGCTTATTTTTCATAAAAATTATTTAGCTTTACGGGTCGAATTTCTTTCAATAATTGATGAATAGAATGGGTATACTCTTGTTTGCAATGATTTAGAAAGAAGTTTAGTTAACATTCTCATCGCAATTGAGCCAACTTCATACATATCGACATCAAAAATAGTCAATGATGGTCTAACAATTTGAGAATATTTTGTACCGATAATTGAGATGATTTGTACCTCTTCTGGAACATTAATATTCGAATCACGAGCAGCATTTAATACTCCGCATGCAATAGAGTCACGCGGGCTAATATAGAACCCAAAATTATTTCTATTCTTAAAAATATCTAAGAATTGCTGATAGGTTTTTGTATAAGAATCTTGAATGTCTAATACTTCGAAAAAATCACTTTTTCCAATTTTTTCACATTCATTTTTGGCTACATCAACTAACGAATTCATCAAGGCGCCATTACCATCGGTCATCTTTAAAAAGACTACCTTTTCTTGTCCTCTTTCAAAATGCATACGAATAGTTTCTCTTAAAGTTTCTTCATATTTCAAAGGAATTGAAGCAACATTTTCACCAGTTAAATCTCTGCCGATAACAGCAACTGGCACCTGATAGGACGCAAATTTAGCAATATCAGCTTCGGTCAATTGGTCATCAAAAATAACAA
This sequence comes from uncultured Bacilli bacterium, assembly GCA_944332525.1. GTDB lineage: Bacteria > Bacillota_I > Bacilli_A > RFN20 > CAG-449 > CALVJO01. Next base: position 57,197 of record CALVKD010000070.1, read on the forward strand.
CCCCATCAACATTAGAAGAAATAACTCTTTCAACAACTTCAGAAGCCTGTTCTTGAATTGGCGATGTGACAAATAAAGTTGTACGATATCCATAAATCTTAGCAATATCTGTCATACCTGATAACATATTAGCGACATATGAATACATCGCTGATGGAATAACAATGCCAACGTTAGTAGTAAAAGATTTTGCTAATCCTTGAGCAATGGCGCTCGGTTTATAGCCGAGTCTCTCAATTGTTTCAAGAACTTTTCTCTTAGTTTCCTCAGTGACATTATCTTTATTATTAATAACTCTTGATACTGTAGCTAAAGAATAGCCTGATTCACGTGCAACCTGATAAATGGTCACTCTTTTTTTCATATAATCTTCCTGACTCATAAGTCCTCCTAATCAGCAATAGCTCAAATAATTTTTGGAAATATGTGTTGAGGTGAAATAAATTCAAATACGGATAAAATCACTTATTTTTTTTAATCTTCCATGATTTTGACACCAGCAGAAGCACCAATTCTTGTAGCACCTGCTTCAATCATAGCTAAGAATGTTTCTTTATCACGAATTCCACCTGAAGCTTTAACTTGTGCTTTATCACCAACTGTTTGTTTCATTAAACGAACATCGCTAACAGTTGCTCCGCCCTTACTAAATCCAGTAGAAGTCTTAACAAAATCAGCTTTTGCTTTAACAGCTAAAAGACAAGCACGAACTTTTTCTTCATCAGTTAAAAGGCAAGTTTCAAGAATTACTTTAAGAACTTTGTCATGGCAAACCTCTTTTAAAGCCTTAATTTCTTCATAGACAGCATCATCATTGCCATCTTTTAAATCACCAATAGAGATGACCATGTCAATTTCATCGGCACCATCAAGAAGAGCTTCTTTAGCTTCAGCTACTTTACTTGCTTCAGATGTGGCACCTAAAGGAAAGCCAATAACAGTACAGACATTGACATCGCTGTCTTTCAATAAAGATGCGCAAAGCGAAACATAACGCGGATTGATGCAAACAGAAGCAAAATCATATTCCATTGCCTCGTTGCAAAGTTTAATGATATCTTCCTTTGTTGCCTCAGGTTTTAATAAAGTATGATCGATAAATTTATTGTAATTCATAAGTGAATCCTTTCTTTAATATTATAAGATAAATATTTATAATAAGTAAAGAGCGATAGAGATTTCATGAAAAAAATTTTCATAGTTTTCTTTACAAAAAATAAATTAACCTGGAGAACATAAATGCAATTGAATAATATTACTTTCAAACAAGTTTCTAAAAAAGAATTACCAGCCTATGTAAAAAAAGTTAAATCAGCTTTCGCGCCTGCTTTGAAAAAGAGTTTTGGTGAAGGCGTCTATATTCCTTCTGATAATGAATTTCTTGAATCATGTCGGTTAGACGGTGCGGAAACATTTTTTATTTATTTAGATAATAAAGAAATCGGAGGCGCTACTATTATTGTTAGACCAATTAACATTAATTCTCTTGAATTATTTTATATTTTACCCCTTCACGAAAATAAAGGATTAGGAACTCTAGTTTGGAAAGCTATTGAAAAGCGATATCCAAAAACGATTATTTGGAGAACCATAACTCCATATTTTGAAGAACGCAATATTAATTTTTATATAAATAAATGCGGATTCAAAATTATCGAATTTTTTAATAAGTGGCATAAAGAAAAAAATCTTCAACAAAGCGATGAAACAATAACTATTGATAAAGGTAAAGAAAAGTATTTTTTATTTGAAAAAATAATGAAAAATGTGCAATAAAAAAAACGGATATTCCGTATCCGCCTTTTACACAACCTGTTTGCAGCACCTTTTTATTATGCTAATACATTAATGTACTGCAAATTCAGGCGCTTTTTTAATCAATTACTTGCTAACGACTTGTTTGCCGCCATAATAACCACATTTAGGGCAAACGCGGTGTGCCGTGATTGTTGCTCCGCAGTGGCTGCAGGTTGTTAATCCTGTAACAGCGAGGCTTAAATGTGATCTACGCATTCTCTTCGCGGTTTTTGATGTTCTTCTAAATGGAACTGCCATTGATACACACCTCCTAGATATCTTAAGACACGAGTATTATATTACCCTAGCAAAATAACTAAGTCAATATAATTATTTCGATTTAAAAATATTTTTAATTAATATAAGTTTTCATATCATAATATAGGAAACAAATATGCATAAAATACCGATAATTCCTTTTATATTGATATTATTTTGTTTCATGGTAAAATTAAAAAAGAAAGAAACGGTCGATATTATGTGGCATGAATATATTTGGGAAATCCTTAACATTGTGAACAATGTTCTTTTAACGTGCATAGGTATTCCTTTTACTTTGCAGCTACTTTACATGTTATTGTTTTGGGTAAAAAAGACAAAATTTTCAAAGAGTGAAAAAAAAGCTAATGTCTGCTATATTATCCCTGCTCATAATGAAGAAGACGTAATTTATTCTACTGTTAGCAGTCTTATAGAAAAACAAAAATATCCAAAAGACAAATTATCTGTTTATGTCGTCTGCCATAACTGCGATGACAAAACTGCTGAACTAGCAAAAAAAGCTGGAGCTAATATTTTAATTTACAATGATGACAATCCAAAACATAAGATGGTTGCTTATCCGCTTAACTACGCTTTTGAACAACTCAGAAAATTAAAAAAATACGACTTCTATTTAAGGTTAGATGCTGATAATCATGTTAATGATGAGTTTACCTCTTTAATGAATGACGCCTTCCAAAACGGAATTGAATTCGCTAGAGGATATGAATCAGCTTTGAATATGACGCAAAATAGTTTTACTAAAGCATGCGGCCTTTACTATACGTTTGATTCACGTTTTTCTTCTAGAGTTAGAGAAAGATTCAATATCGCCGCTCACATCAATGGTCCTGGTATGATGATTTCTTCTAAGCTTCTTGAAGAAATGAATGGATACAATTGCTTCTCGATAGCAGAAGATGCCGAATTTAACTTTAATGTTATGCTCAAGGGAAAAAAAGGTCACTTTGTTGAAGACGCTGTCGTCTATGAAGATTTACCTTCAACTTTTGCCGATACCTATAAGCGCAATAAAAGAATTGCTGCTGGTTCACGGACGATGTTTGCCCACCAACTCGGAAAGATGTTCTTTAAATTCTTTACAACATTACGCTTTTCATATCTAGAGATGGTATTAACCTATTTCTTTAATATCATCTGCGTCTTGCTCTGCACTTGGATACCACTTTACTACATTTATGATTTTATATATTTGATGGTTGTTAGAACTGGCGATATAACTCTAACTTTACACGATGCCGCTTTTTATAATAGCACTTTGATTACTACATTAATCGTAGCCGCCTTAGCGATAGGTATCCTCTTCTTCGTCTGCGGATTACTGCAAGGGTTCATTTTGATTTTATTAGATTATAAAAAAATGGGAGCAAAAAAAAGAAGAGATCTCTTCTCAGGAGCTTTACTCTTCCCATTCTTTACAGTTATTTATTGTATCACTATCTGTTTGGGTTATTTTTCTAAAGCAACTTGGGGCAAGGTTTCTAGAAATGTTAACAAACAAAAAATTACTTCTGATACTCAAGACAAAGAATCTGATTAATAATATTTTTATCGCTTTTAATATCAAGAGGTAAAAAATATTCGCTTAAGCCATGATAAAGTTTCTTCTTTTGATCATAACTTTCAAAAAGAAAATGCATCATTTTTCCATTCATCTTGTCTTGATATTTTTGATATAGTTCATTACTTAAAGAAAGAAGTTTTCTAACTCTTTCTTTTTTTATACTAGCAGGGACTTGATTTTTCATTTTAGCAGCTAAAGTTCCCTCGCGAACAGAATAAGGGAAAACGTGAAGGAATGAAAAATGGCATTTTTTGATAAAGTCTTCTGTTTCGGTAAATTCTTCATCCGTTTCTCCTGGGAAACCGCAAATGACATCACAAGCTAAGAACACATCATTATCCGCTTGATATAACTTTTCCATTTTAGCCAAAAAATCTTCTTTGTCATATTTTCTATTCATCCGTTTCAATACTGTTTCACTACCGGATTGAAGAGGAATATGCAAGTGGCGGGCAATAACCGGATTTTCCTTAAAAATAGATATGAAATCATCATCAATTTGGCTAGCTTCTATTGAAGAAATTGATAATCTTTCAAGTCCAGGCAATTTAACTAATTTTCTTAGTAATCCGTTAAACGAAGCATGATTATCTTCGCCATATGATGCTGAATCAATTCCTGTCAAGATTAATTCTTTATAACCATTTTTTAAAAGGTTTTGCGCTTCACAAAGAATTTCTGCCTCATCGCGAGAACGAAATTTTCCGCGAATATATGGAATAATGCAATAAGAGCAAAAGTTATCACAGCCATCAGCAATTTTAATGTTAGCTCGAATATGATCATCAAAAGATGTAATATCAAGTTTTTGATATTCGCGTTGACGCGTGTTTTGATCAACATCAATTATTTGTTTTTGCGTTTCAAAATATTGTTCAATATTTTTTAAAAGATGTGAATGCTGATTGTTTCCCATCAAAATGTCTACTCCATCAATGTCTTTAATAACATCCTTATGTAGTTGGCTAGAGCAGCCCATAACAGCGATAATCGCTTTAGAATATTTATTATGAAGAGATGAAATTTTTTGACGAGATTTATGTTCCGCCATCGCCGTAACCGCACATGTATTAACAATAACTAAATCGACATTATCGCCATTTTTTGCTTCACTATATCCGTTTTTTAATAAAATTTCTTTAACTGCTTCGCTTTCATAAGCGTTAACCTTGCAGCCTAAGGTATGTAATAAAAATGTTTTCATAAATCCTCAACTAAATAAGATAATACGCTCAAAGCGTAAATGCAGGCTGTTTCGCTTCGCAGAATTCTCTTTCCCAATGTTACTGAGCGATAATTATTTTTTTCAGCAAATTTGACTTCATCTTCTGAGAAGCCACCTTCTGGTCCGACGATGATGCCAATAGAATCATCACGACTAAATTTTTCATTATGGAAGGAGAAATTATCCTCGTTTTCATAAGCTATATAGCCCTTAGTAAATTTATATTTTCCTATATCGTTAAAATCAATAATCTTGTTGATTACCGGAACCTTCAACCGATGCGATTGCTCACTTGCTTCAAGAGCTATTTTTTGATAGCGCATCAGTTTCTTATTTTCATCTTCTTTTTTGATTTTCATAATGCAGCGCGACGAGCGAACTAAAATAATTTCACTTACACCGATTTCTGTTGCCTTTTGAATGACTAATTCTAATTTTTCACCTTTAGGTAAGCAATAAAGAAGAGTTAAATTAACTGGTAATTCACTATCGTTAAGCGACTTAAAAATCGCTTCATATTTTAAAGGAGAAAGAGATGTTATTAAAAATCTTGTTGCTGTTCCAGCATAAACTATTTCAAATTCTTCACCAATATGACTTCTTACCACTTTAGTTAAATGATGAACTTGTTCATCAGATAATAAAAGATTATCGTTATCGACAAAGTAGCGTTGCATTAGAGATGCCTCTCTTTCAATAATTTTATTTCTTCTTTGTAACCTTCATTATCATTTGGAGTTTCCAAAACAAATGGTAATTCTCTTAACAATGGATGATTAATAATTCTTACTAAAGACTCTAAACCAATTCTCCCTAGTCCGATTTTCTCATGGCGGTCTTTATGAGATTCCCGCGGGTTTTTACTATCGTTAAGATGTATGGCTTTAAGCAGATTAATTCCAATTATCTCGTCAAATTCTTTTAAAACTTCATCTAGATGATTAACGATATCGTATCCCCCGTCATTGACGTGACAAGTATCAAGTAAAACACCGATTTTTTCACTATGCTCTACTTTATCAATAATTCTCTTAATCTCACGGAAGTTAGATCCGATTTCGCTGCCTTTTCCGGCCATTGTTTCAAGCAATACTAAGGTTTTTTGATTTGGAGAGATAACCTTATTAAGGGTATCTGCAATCAAATCAATACCGGCTTCGATTCCTTGTCCAACATGGCTTCCTGGATGAAAGTTATAATAAACTTTATCAATATGCTCTAATGTTTCTAAATCTTCTTTAATGACTCTATAACCGAAATCGCGGACTTTTTCATCAGGCGAAGCTAAATTCATCGTATAGGGAGCATGTGCAATGATATAATCTATATTGTTTTCCTTAGCAAAATCATTAAATTTCTTAATATCATCATAATCAACAGCTTTGACGCTTCCACCACGGGGATTTCTCGTAAAATATTGAAAAGTATTACCTCCTAAGGAGATAATCATTTTACCCATAGCTAAGTATCCTTTACTTGAAGAAAGATGACAACCAATTTTTAAACTCATATTTTTCATCAATTTATCTTAGCATAAAAGACAGAAACTGCCCACAGTTTTATTTTCATATTTATTGATAAATGGTAATATATTTTAAAGCAGATGAGGTGAATTTATGAAAAAATTAAATAAAATGCTAGCTTTAATTGCTTCAATCGGTTTATTAACCGCTTGTGAAGTAAGATTTTATTTCCCTTGGGATTCTCGTCCGGAGACAACATCTAGCGCAAATCCTACATCGCCTATTACCTCGCAAAGCCAACCAGGTAACATTGATTCAGTTCCAACCGATGATGATACTCCGTCTGGAATGATAAAACATGGTAAAAATCTTTATTTACAGGGTAATGAACCTGAGCCAAACGAAAATTTAGAAATATACTTTTATCAATTAGAAAATTCTCAAAGCCAAAAGCAATCAGCAGATGCCTTCTTTATTAAATACGGCAATGTTGAAGTCTTAATTGATATGGGTACAGAAACCATTGGTTCTTATGCCGTTATGCCTTATTTAAAGGAACACAACATAATTGAAGATAATACAATTGAATTAGTCATAAATACCCATGTTGATAAAGATCATATCGGAGGTTTTGTCGGCAATAGCAACGGAGGAAAATATGATTTAGGATTACTCCGTTCATCATATGATATTTCCGTTCTTTTAGACTCAGGGTACACAAATGATACTCAGTTATATACTCGCTATGTTTCCTTCAGAGATGAAAGAATTGCTGCAGGAATGACATATTATTCTTACCAGGAAACAATGACAAGCGATATCGTGCCAAACGTTTTCTATTTAGGAAGCGATACTTATATCCAAGTTTTAGATACAAAACTATATGAAAACAATTTTGAAGAGGTCAAAGATTTAAACGATTCTTCAGTTCCAGTTTTATTAGTTCACGGAAATAATAAATTCTTATTGATGGGAGACTGTGAGAAAAAAGCAGAAGAAAAAATTATTCAGTATAACAATTTATCAAAAGTTGATTTTTTCAAAGCTAATCACCATGGTTCACCAACTAGCAATACTGAAGCTTTGCTCGATATCATCCGTCCAGATTATATCGTTATTGATTCAACTGCGAGTAACTCCTATAACTTACCAAAGAAAGAAATAGTTGATCGGTTTTTAAAATATACTGAAAATATCTACGCCCCATTTATCAACGGAGGAATTCATATATATTCTGATAAAACTAATATTACATTTGAATGTGATGGTTTTATTGATTACACAAATAATAAAGAAGGAGAATTAGTCGAAGGTACACAAGGTCAACCAACGCCTTTGCAAGATACATCGTGGTACCAGACTGCTATATAAAAATGAAAAAGAAAATACTATTATTGAGTACGATTGCTACTCTATTTACATTAACGAGCTGCCAAGGAATTTTTTCTAGTAAAGAAATTATTTTTTCTCCAAATGAAAGCAATGCTGAAATTTATGATGGGTATTATAAGCCAAACGAACTACGCTTAAATTATCAAGATGTCAATAAGACCACTTCTTGGATTACATCGCTTTCTACTGGTGAACAAAATCTTTTAATTATCCCAGTTCAATTAAGCGATGGTCCAGTTTGGACAGAAGCGATGCTTAACCGCCTTCATAATGCATTTTTCGGAAGTGATATTGCGCCTTACTATTCAGTAAAAGAATATTTTCAAACTTCAAGTTATGGAAATTTAAATATCGGCGGCACCATTCTTGATCCAGTAACATTAAATTATACAGTTGCCGGATTAAACGCTTATAGCGAATCCGCATCAGAAATTGTTGCTTCAGCGTTCAATAATAGTAATATCAGCGTTCCTAACGAAAGTCAGTTTGATTTAAATAATGACCATTTATATGATAATACAATTTTTATTTATTCTAATGATTTTGCATATGATGGTAGTGGGGCGTACTGGGCTTGGTGCACCAATACAGTAAGCTATGGTAGCCGTAATTATAACGTTAATTCCTATATGTGGGCTAGTTATAGTTTTATGGATACCGCTTATGATGATTATTTTGGTGAAGAAACAGCGACGAATAATCCAATAAAATATTGTGAAACCCATACTTATATCCATGAAACCGGGCATTTATTAGGATTAGATGATTATTATAATTATGATAATGATGGTTGGGAACCATCAACAGCCTATGATATGCAAGCTAATAATATCGGCGACCACAACATCTTTTCTAAATTAGCTCTCGGCTGGGTAAAACCATATGTTGTTACCTCTAACTGCGTTATCACTCTTCGCTCATCAGCAATTTATCCGGATTGTATCTTAATAAAGAATAAATGGAACGGATCAGCATTTGATGAATATTTATTAATTGAATATTATACTCCTGATTCTTTAAACAATCTCGACTCACAACACCCATATGGTTCAATAAGCATGATGAAAGGACGCGGATTAAGAGTTTACCACGTCGATGCTAGATTAATTTCTGTTTATAATTTTGGAAATAATCTCATTAAAACCGGAGGCTATACCGATGAAATTGGTGATGGAGCGCTTGTCGGAGCCAGCAATACCCCATCCCGTTCCTATTTAAATAGCCATGGAAAGGATTTTAAGCTAATTCACTTAATCGACAATAATCATCAAAATACTTATAATAACCGTGGGCATTCTATGGAAAAAGAGGATATTCTTATCGAGGAAAATAAAACTATAACCCCAGCATATCTTAACGATTATTTATATTATGGAAATACCTTCAACGATGGAGAAAAAATCAACTTTTCTTTCACTGGAAGCAATTATCAAGATACGTCTTGCCAAGTTACAATTTCATTTAACTAAAAAAAGCAGGGATTAATTAAAATCTCTGCTTTTTATTTTATTTCATAACTGTAAAGACATAGTTTTTTCCGTCATAATCAATGACGACTTTATCTTTGTCTTTGATTTCTTCGCCGACGATTTTCTTAGCTAAATCAGTTTCGATATTATTTTGGATATAACGTTTAATCGGACGTGCACCAAAGACTTTATCGTAGCTTTCTTCAGCTATTTCATTACGAGCTTTATCAGTGATAGTCAAGCTAATATCGCGTTTTTTAAGGCGATCTGCGAGTTGACTGATAAATTTATCGACAATCTTCTTAACGACTTTCTCATCGAGAGAATTGAAGAAGATAATATCGTCGATACGGTTGAGGAATTCCGGTTTGAAATGTTCTTTTAATTCTTCTCTGACTTTCTGACGGTTTTCTTCATCATTACCCTGTAAGAGATATTCGCTACCGATATTGCTCGTCATAATCAGAATTGTATTTTTAAAATCGACAACTCTACCTTGCGAATCGGTTAAACGACCATCATCAAGAACTTGGAGCAAGATGTTGAAAACATCAGGATGGGCCTTTTCAATTTCATCGAGAAGGACAATTGAGTAAGGTTTTCTTCTAACCGCTTCGGTTAATTGTCCGCCTTCCTCATATCCGACATATCCTGGTGGAGCACCAACAAGTCTCGAGACCGAGAATTTTTCCATGTACTCAGACATATCGATACGGACAATCTGTTGTTCGGAATCAAAGAGATTATCCGCCAAAGACTTAGCGACTTCTGTTTTACCAACACCAGTTGGTCCTAAGAAGAGGAATGAGCCTAACGGACGATTTTCATCGTTAACCCCAGCACGGGAACGAATAATTGCATCAGAAACTTTTTCTAAAGCTTCGTCTTGACCGATAACCCGTTTTTGTAAATTTTCTTTCAAGTGAAGTAATTTGCTAGATTCACTTGATTTTAATTTTGCAACAGGGATACCTGTCCATTTTGCCACGACTTCAGCAATATTGTCGGTTTTAACGACTTCATCAAGCATTCTTCCTTCGTTTTGTTTCTCTTCAAAGGCTTTGATTTCCTTTTCATATTCCGGAATAGTTTGATATTGTAAGCGCGCGGCAGTTTCATAATTTGCTTCGCTTAAGGCTTTTTGCAAATCAAGTTTAGCTTTTTCAAGAGCAGCTTTTGCTTCTTTAGAACGATTGAGTTCTTCTTTTTCAGACATCCATTTAGCTTTTAATTCTGTCTGTTTACTCTTAAGTTCACTTAAATCTTGATCAAGTGACGCTAAGGTTTGCTTAGCATAATCGCTAGTTTCTTTCGAAAGAGAAACTTTTTCAATCTCTAACTGTGAAACTTGACGGTTAATTTCATCGAGTTCAACTGGAAGCGAATCGATTTGCATTCTTACCGATGCGCAAGCTTCATCGACTAAGTCGATTGCTTTATCCGGCAAGAAACGATCGGAGATATAACGTTTAGAAAGAACCGCGGCAGCGACAAGAGCCTCATCAAGGATCTTTACGCCGTGATGCGATTCATACCGCTCCTTTAATCCTCTAAGAATTGAAATTGTATCTTCTAATGAAGATTCATCAACCATTACTTTTTGCATTCTTCTTTCGAATGCTGGATCTTTTTCGATGTATTTACGATATTCATCAAGAGTAGTTGCACCGATACAGTGGATTTCACCTCTAGCTAGCATTGGTTTTAACAAGTTAGCAGCATCCATCGCACCATCAGTCTTACCCGCTCCGATTAAAGTATGGATTTCATCGATGAACATAATAATTTGACCATTGGATTTTACAACTTCATTTAAAGTTGCTTTCAGTCTTTCCTCAAATTCACCACGGTATTTTGCTCCAGCGATTAAAGAACCTAAATCGAGTTCAAAAATCGTTTTATTCTTTAATGAGAATGGAACATCGCCTTTAAAGATTCTCCAAGCAAGGCCTTCGACAATTGCCGTCTTACCAACGCCAGGTTCACCGATTAAAACCGGGTTGTTTTTACTTTTACGCGACAAAATTTCCATGACACGACGGATTTCTTCATCACGGCCAATAACCGGATCAATTTTTCCTTTTGCCACTTCGTCAATTAAGTCACGTCCATATTTCTTTAAAACTTCGTACTTTTCTTCAGGTGTCTCATCATCAACATGATTTCCCCCGCGGATAACATTAATCGCATTGGTGAAATTTTGTTTATTGAAGTTATAAATATTCTTTAATCTTGTAACTAAAGAATGTTTATTATCAAATAAAGAAAGCAAAATATGCTCAACGCTAAGATAGCTATCTTTATATTCTTTTTGGTACTTAGAAGCATTATTAAGCAAGAAGTTTAAATCAACTGATGCAAAAGGCTCTGCATTAGAAGAAGTTTGCACTTTGCTATCAACCGCTTCGTTAATCGCCTGTTTAACTTCATTGACATTGATATTCTCTTTTAAACAAATATTAATTAAAAGGGAATCCTTGTCTTCGATGAAAGCTTTTAACAAATGAGGAACATCGAGATCTGGACTATGTTTTTCTTTAGCTATTTCAAGAGCTCTATTCAAACTACTAGCAACTTTTTCAGTAACTTTACCATCCATAGATTAGCACCTCCTTTTTAGCACTCTTTATCTTTAAGTGCTAATTATAGTATAGTCCCTTTTTTAGCACTGTCAATAGGTAAGTGCTAAAAATTAAAAAGTTTTCCTATCGTTGAAATAAATAATTAGTAATAATTAGAAATCAATATTGGTTACTTTTAGTATAAACCATTTCCAATATTTAAATACGTCTTTTTTCTAAATAAGTTAATTTGGCAATAAAAAAGCTTCCTTTCACGGAAGCTATAACTTAACTATTTTTTAAAGTATTTGTCTGAATCGGTTTTTCGACTAACCCTAAAACCGTAAATAACTTTTTGCATGGGAAATAGATAATTATACCGACTACGTATACTGCGATTAATTCTCCAAGTCCAACAGTACCAAATAAATACATATATGTACTAGTGTCGCCCATACCTAAGATCAAAACGCCTGGAACAACTAAAGCGTTCATAATAACTGGAGGTAATCCGCCAAGAACGATTCTCATCCAATCATTTTTAATAAGTCTTCCGATAAAGTAGGTCATAATACCTGCTATAACTGTGGCTAATGTTCCAAAAATGACATCGTAGATAGTTGATTGAACTGCATTGAAGATTAAGCAGCCGAGCGCAACTCCAAAGATGGCTTCTGGGAAAAATAATGGTAATAAGCAAAGTCCTTCGCTTAACCGACATTGAATGGCTCCTGATGCAAACGTACCTTGTGCAAAGCAAGCAGCAAAGTAAAGCGCAGCAATCATAGCAGAAATGGCCATTCTTTTAACTTTCATATTTACTTTCATGTTTCCTCCTAACAAATAAAAAAGTCAAATGACCCATCTGACTAGAAAGAAACTAAAAAAATTAATCCCTAGTTTTGTTTAAAGACAGGATGGTTTCGAACTGTCTAGGCTTATGCCTTAAATAAATATACTAGATTAATAAAAAAATTCAAGCAAAATTAAATTTAAAAGTGTATACTACACCATAGAGGAGATTATTTTATGGTAAAAGTAGTAGACCACCCATTAATTCAAGTCAAATTAAACATCATGCGTGATGAAAGAACCAAATCTAAGGAATTTAGGGAAAATCTCGATGAAATCGCATCGCTTATGTGCTTTGAAGTTTTCAGAGATTTAAAAGTTCATGAAGAAAAGGAAACTATCACCACCCCAACTGGAGCTGTTCTTCCAAAATTAAAACTTGATTACAAAATCATTTTAGCTCCAATCTTAAGAGCAGGTATCGGCATGGTCGACGGAGTTAGAAATATGATTCCAACAGCAAGAATTGGACATATCGGTATGTACCGCGATGAAGAAACAATGATTCCTCATGAGTACTATTTCAAACTTCCTGTCGTCGATAATCCATTAGTCGTCATCTGCGATCCGATGTTAGCAACCGGTGGCTCTGCCTGCGCTGCTATCTCAGCCGTTAAACAAAGAGGGTATAAGAATATTCGCTTAATGTGCTTAGTCGGTGTTCAAGAAGGTATTGATGCCGTCACTAAAGCTCATCCAGATGTCGATATTTATATCGCTGCTGTCGATGAGAAATTAAACGAAAAATGCTATATCTTACCAGGCTTAGGCGACGCTGGTGACAGAATTTTCGGAACCAAATAATAATCTCAAAGTAAAGGATGTCTTGAACATCTTTTATTTTGGATTAAATCAAAAAAGAAGTAGAATTTGTAATTAACCCCAAAAGTTGGACTACGGGTAAAATCTAATTTTATATTAATTATAAATAGGATTGTTGTCTATATTGTATAGGTGATAATCCTTTTAATTTTGTTGTAATTCTACTTTTATTATAGTATTCAATA